>CAZSQF010000471.1:0-1986 GCA_964608935.1 uncultured Actinomycetota bacterium
TGGTGGAACCCGGCGGTCGAGGACCAGGCCCGCGACCGGGCCTGGCGCATCGGTCAGCAGAACACGGTGATCGCCCACCGCCTGGTCTGCCCCGGCACGGTCGACGAGCGGGTCGAGGAGGTGGTCGCCGGCAAGCGCCGCATCGCCGACATGGTGCTGCCCAAGTCGTCCTCCATCGGCGACCTCGACGCCCAGCAGCTGCAGAGCGCACTCGGCATCGACCCCGACCTGCTGCTCACCGACGACGACGGAGAAGAGGCATGAACAGCGGAGCCAAGAGCGGCCAGGGCCGCAACGACGGCAAGCCCAGCGGGCGCAAGCGCCGCAACCGGAAGCGCCGCAACCGCTCGAACGCCAAGGCGCAAGCCGAGTTCTGGGGCGACAAGGGCAAGCTCCCGGAGCCCCGCAACGACATCCGGATCACCGAGGACCCCTCGGCCGTGGTGCGGTCGCTGGGCCGACCCCCGCTGCCCGGCCACGAGCAGGCCTCCGAGGCGTACTTCATCGCCGTGTACGGCCGCGCCGTCGGGTTGGCGAGCGCGTTGGCCGCCGCCGGCGAGCTCATCGAGCCCGAAGAGCTCTACGAGGACTGAGGAGCGATGCCCGAGGCCCCCGAGGTCTCGGTGGCCGCCGCGCAGCTCGGCGAGGTCGCGAGCGGTCGGACGCTGCGGTCGCTGACCGTGACCCACCCGCGCACCATGCGCGGCACCACGCCTGCGGCACTGGATCGCTTCGCCGGTGCGCGGCTCGAAGCGGTCGGGCGTCACGGCAAGTGGATGGTCCTCGGCTTCGCGGGTCGCGACGAGCGGCTCGGGATCCACCTGCGCATGAGCGGACAGCTGCGCGTCCAGCCGCCGGGGACACCCCATCCCGACCGGCACGTCCACGCCGTGCTCACGTTCCAACAGGAGGACCGGGACGAGCGCCTGGAGATCTGGTTCCGTGATCCACGGACCTTCGGAGAGCTCCGCCCCTTCGTCGCCGCGCCGGTCGCGACCGACCTGCTCGACCCGCGGCTCGACGGCGACGTCCTGCACCGTGACGCCCGTCGCCGTCGCGTCGGCGTGAAGGCGGTGCTCCTCGACCAGGTCCGTGCGGTCTCGGGCATCGGCTCGTACCTTGCCGACGAGGCGCTCCACCGGGCGGGCGTGGCGCCCGTCCGACCGTCGGACTCGTTGCCGGCCGAGACCTGGCAGCGGATCCTCGACGAGGTCCGGGCGGTCACCCGCGAGTCGGCCGCCGTCGGCGGGGTGACGCTGGCCGACGAGGGCTGGGTCGACCTGTGGGGCCGACCAGGCGGGTTCGCGTCCAGTCTGCGGGTGCATGCCCGCGACCGGTGCCGTTCCTGTGGCGACGCGACGTGCCGGACGACGGTGGGTGGCCGGAGCGCCCGCTGGTGCCCGACCTGCCAGGGGTGACGAGCCGTCGCCTCGGTCCTCGTCAGAGCTTGTCGAAGTCGATGACCTTGCCGCGGTCGATCGACACCCAGTCGCGGGCCTCGAGGTAGGGCTTGAACGTCTTGGCGATGTAGGCGCCGTCCCTCGCGGTCTTGGGCCGCTGGAGCTCGTAGAGGTGCGGGAACTCGAGCCACGCGGTCGTCGCCTGCCACAGCCGCACCACAGCGTCGCCCTCGGTCGGTGGGTCGAGCACCACCGGGCCGAACAGGCACTGCCCGTCGGGGAAGAACAGCGTGGGGACGCCGTACCCGCCGGCGTCGACGACCTTCTGGTGCTCGGCGTGGACCTCGTCGTGGGTGGTCTCGTCGGCGATGGCGTGGTCGACGAGGTCGGGCTCCATGCCCAGCTCCTCGAGGAGGTGCCGCGCCACGTCGGGTTCATGGGGCTTGAGGCCCTGCTCGTGCAGTGCCCGGCCGGCCCGCCGGTACCAGGAGTCGAGATCAGCCATGTCGTGGCGCCGCAGGAGCGCCCCGATGCGCATCATCGACCAGCCGTAGGACCACTCCCGCTCCCAGGGGTGCTTCTTGCC
>CAZSQF010000472.1:0-1975 GCA_964608935.1 uncultured Actinomycetota bacterium
TCGACGAGCACGGCGCCAAGCAGCTGATGCTCGCCTACGCCCCGCTGGTCCGCGCGTAGGCGGGTCGGACTAGGCCCCGCTGTTGGTGATCTCCCACTCGAGGGCGCGTCGGAGGAAGGCGGCCATCTCGCCGCGCGTCACCGGGTCCCCCGGGCAGAAGCGAGTGTTGCCGTCGCCGGGGTTGCAGCCCTTGGTGACGCCGGCGGTTGCCAGGCGGCGGATGTCGTCGTGGAAGATCGAGCCGTCGATGTCCTCGAAGTCGTCCTCGAGCTGCTTCATGTTGAAGGCCCGGACCAGGAAGGCCGCCATCTCCTCACGACTGACGACATCCTTGGGGCAGAACCGTGTGTTGCCCTCGGCGGGGTTGCAGCCCTTGGTGATCCCGGCTGCGGCCAGGCGGCGGATGTCGTCGTGGAAGATCGAGCCGTCGATGTCCTCGAAGTCGACGCCGTCGTCGATCGCCGTCAGGCCGAAGTAGCGAACCAGGAACGCGGCCATCTGCCCGCGGGTCACGGAGTCCTCGGGGCAGAAGTGGGTGTTGCCCTCGCCGGGGTTGCAGCCCTTGGTGACGCCGATGTTGCGCAGGAAGGCGATGTCCTCGGTGAAGACGGAGTCGAACATGTCGAAGAACAGCGGGGCCAGGTTCGCATCCACTGTCTGGGTGGACCCCGCCGTGACCTCGATCAGGTTCGGGTCCAGGGTGAACAGCGGCTGCTCCCGGTAGACCTCCGGGAAGAACTCCTCGAACTCGAAGCCGTCCGAGGAGTTGTAGAACACCACCGCGTAGGTGCCGCTGGGCAGCTCGACGCTGTAGTCACCGACGCCGTCGGCCAGGACCTCGGTCTCCAGCTCCTCGGCCTCCATGTCCACGAACACGACGCGCCCGTCGGTGGCACGCCCGTTGTTGAACGACAGCTGGTGGAACACGGTGCCGCTGACGGTGCCGGTGTCGGGGTCGCCATCGGTGTCGGCCGCCAGAGCTGGCTGCGTCGACGGGGCGAGGGTGGTGACCAGGGCGACGAGGATCGCGGCCACGGTCGCGACGCGGCCTGCCGACCACCGCCAGCTCCGAGCTGCGGTCGGGGACTGGATGTGCATCGGGGGCTCCTCGCCGGCGGTCGGCATCGTGCTGCGTTCTTCTGGGCGCGGACCGTAAGGGGAGGTAGGCCGCCCGGCCCATCCTGTGCGCAGAGCGGCCGCCATGCGTCGCTCCGTGTCTGTCCGTCCGTGGCGATCCACAGCCCGGCGCCCGTGCCCGTTGTCGCCATGCCCAACCCCGGTTACGGTGGATGCCGGGTGGTAGTACCACGGTCGTACTGGAGGTGGGTGATGACGGTCGAGAAGCTGTCGGTGTCGTTGGGCGCGGATCTGGTCGAGCGCGGCCGCGAGGCGGCAGAGGAGGAGGGGCTGTCGTTCAGCGCCTGGGTGGCGCAGGCGATGGGCCGCCAACTCAAGCTCCGCGATGGCCTGCGCGCCATGGAGGAGTGGCAGGAGGAGTTCGGCCCGTTCACCGACGAGGAGATCGCCCGGGCGGATGAGAAGCTGTTCGGCATCCCTCGTGCGCAGGCCTCCGAGGAGTCGGGCGGCTACTCGTGACGGCCGTGTACGACGCCGGGATGCTTGTGGCGCTCGACCGTCGGGACCGAGCTGCGGCGCTGCAACACGAGCGGCTGCTGCAGGGTGGCACGCTGCCGGTGGTGCCAGCGGGTGTGCTCGCACAGGCATGCCGCAGCGGCCGCCAGGCGCGACTGGCGACGGCGCTGCACGGCTGCGTCGTCCATCCGCTCGATGAGGACGACGCGCGCGCGGCCGGCGCCCTGTGTGCGGCCGCGGGCACCTCCGACGTCGTCGATGCCTCGGTGGTCGTCGCCGCCCACCCCGGCTCCCTGGTGCTGACGGCCGATGTCGAGGCCTTACGCGCCCTCGCCGCCGCTGCCGGCAAGGCCTTGCGGATCCTGCCACTCCCGCTGTGACG
>CAZSQF010000473.1:0-1965 GCA_964608935.1 uncultured Actinomycetota bacterium
GCGGTGGGCGGACATCACGTCGAGCGTGTAGGGGATCTCGAGGTCCTCGAGCTGCCTGCCGCCCTTCTCCATCACGGGAAGGTCGGTCTTGCTGCCCATCACGATGCCGACGAGTGGCGTGGCCATCGGGTCCTCCTGCATCCAGCCGGGTGTGGTCCGCGGAGGCTGACCCTAGTCGTGCCTTGCCCGCGGTCCCGATCGCCGAGCGACGCCCTTCGACCCCGGTTGTACCGGGGTCGAAGGGCCCCGGGACCGGTCAGGCTGGAAGCAGGGCGATGTCACCACGGCGGTGCTGGCCCTCGAAGCGGATCCGGTCGGCGGCGTCGTAGGCCAGCAGGCGGGCGTCCCCGACCGTCGCCCCCCGGGCGACGACGCCCAGCACGCGCCCGCCGGCGGTCGCCAGCGTGCCGTCGACCTCGGCTCGCGTACCGGCGTGGAACACCTCGACGCCGTCCATCCCGCCAGCCTCGTCGACACCCGTGATCGGCAGCCCGGTTTCATAGGCCGACGGATAGCCGCCGGAGGCCAGCACGACCGTCACGAACGCGTCGACGTGCCAGGCGACGTCCACGTGGCGGACCGATCCGGTGGCTGCCGCCGCCAGCAGGTCCCCGAGGTCGCTGGCCAGCCGCGGCAGGACGACCTGGGTCTCGGGGTCGCCGAAGCGGACGTTGTACTCCAGCAGCTTCGGGCCGTCGGCGGTGTCCACCAGCCCCGCGTACAGCAGCCCTCGGAACGGGGCGCCGCGGTCGGCCATCTCGGCCAGCACGGGCCGGAACACGGTGTCGACCAGGCCGTCCGCCTCGTCGAAGCCGAAGCCGGGCACCGGCGTGTAGGCGCCCATCCCGCCGGTGTTCAGCCCCTCGTCCCCGTCCAGCGCCCGCTTGTAGTCCTGGGCCGGCGACAGGACCGCGACGTCGGTGCCGTCGCAGACGCCGAAGACGCTGCGCTCGGGCCCGTCGAGGAACTCCTCCACCACGAGGTGGGCGCCGGCGTCGCCGAACAGCCGGCGCACCATCGCGTCGTCCACCGCCTCGCGCGCCTCGGCGAGCTCGTCGCAGATCCGCACGCCCTTGCCCGCCGCCAGCCCGTCAGCCTTGACCACGTACGGCGGCGTGAACCGGTCCAGCGCGGCCTGGGCCTCGTCGCGGTCGGCGGTCGCCACGTGGCCGGCGGTGGGGACGCCGGCGGCGTTCATGACCTCCTTGGCGAAGGCCTTGGACCCCTCGAGCCGCGCCGCCGCGGCCGATGGCCCGAAGGTCGGCACCTCGCGTCGCGCAAGCTCGTCCGCCACGCCGGCGACCAGGGGTGCCTCCGGACCGACGACCACGAGGTCGGCGCCGACCCGGCTGGCGAGGTCGGCCACGGCCGACGGGTCGGTGGCGTCGACGTCGTGCACCGGCCCGAGCGTGCCCATGCCGGGGTTGCCGGGCGCGGACACGACCCGGTCCACCGACGGCGAGCCTGCCAGCCGCCAGGCCAGCGCGTGCTCGCGACCCCCGCCACCGACGACGAGCACGGTGCGTCCCACGGGTGCCTCCTCGAGGTCTCGACCGCCGGGGAGCCTACGAGACTCGGGCGGCACGCCCGCGCCCCGGCCACTACACACAGGGGTGTCCGTCCCGACCCGACGAGGCCGCCATGCCCGAGGAGTCCCTCCCCGACCCGACCCACCGGCGTCCCGACGGCGTCGACGACGCCACGGTCGCGGCCGTGGGCAAGCTCCGCGAGTACTACGAGTGGGTGCTCCGCGCCCGCGGTCGGCTGTACGACTTCCACCAGATGATGGGCCATGCCGATGCGAAGCTGGGCGAGGCGGTCGCGCTCCTCGAACAGGCCGGCCACGGGCAGCTCGCCACGGGCATCCGCCACGAGCTGCTCGGCCGCAACGTCGTCCCCGGCCAGTGGAGCTTCGAGGTGGTCGAGAGCTACGACCGCACCTACCACGACGTCGCGGCACGCTGG
>CAZSQF010000474.1:0-1964 GCA_964608935.1 uncultured Actinomycetota bacterium
GACAACGCGTCGATCGTCGTGTTCGGCGGGCTCGCCAAGGAACGGCCGTATCCGGGGTCCACGACCGTGACCACGGTCAACGGTGCGGTCAGCTCCATGGTGCGCACGCTGGCGGTCGAGCTCGCGCCGGTCCGCGTCAACGCCATCCACCCCGCCGTGGTCGGCGACACCGCGTACTGGGAGAACAAGCCGTCCGAGGTGCTCGACGCGCTGCGCTCCCGCACGCCACTGGGCCGGCTCGTCGAGACCGACGACGTCGTGCACGCGACCGCGTTCCTGCTCGAGAACCGCGCGGTCAACGGCATCAACCTCGATGTCGACGGTGGCTGGCTGCTGACCTAGCCGGAAGGCTCGGGACGCGGGTCATCGGTCCGGCCGAGCACGAACCAGATCCCGCGCACCGGCTCGCTCCCGGGGTTGTGCAGCCGGTGCGGCGTGGTCGACGCGAAGCTGATCGAGTCGCCCGGACCGAGCACGTGGGAGTCGGGCCCGAGCTCGACGTGCAGGGTGCCGGTGAGGACGACGCCCCATTCGCGGCCGGCGTGACGGTGGATCCGTCCGGGCGGTCCCGATTCGCCGCCCGGGTCGTACACGATCTCGAGGAAGTCGAATCCCGGCTCGCATTCGTCGGTCAACCGCTCCCACCGCACGCGATCATCGACCTCGATGGTCGTGCGCGTAGCCGCCCGCACGATCTGCGGTAGCGCGAGGTCCCGGTCGGCGCTCCCCGAGTCCATGTCCGGCGATTCCGGGAACAGCAGCTCGTCGAGCGACAGGTCGAGCTCGTTGGCGAGCGCGTACAGGGTGTTGACCGAGGGCTGCACCTTGCCGGTCTCGATCTGGGAGATCAGGCTCGCCGACACGCCGATGCGCTTGGCGAGCAGGCGCAGCGTCAGGTCGCGAGCGGTGCGCGCGTCACGCAGCTTCTGGCTCATCAGCGGGCAGCGATCAACCGTCCGGGCAGGCCCGTCGGGGGTGATAAAGCTGCCCGATGTCATCTCGCGGTGATCCCCTCGCAGCCCAGCCCCCCGCAACACTGGTGCAAGCCTAGTGCGCCCGATGGGTGGACCATCACGCCTCCGGACCGAGGGTCTGGTCGGCGAGGTCGTGCCAGGTCCGCTCCGAGAAGAGCATGTTCGAGTAGGGCGGTCGCGGCGCCATCAGCTCGATGAACCGCAGGGGCTCAGTGCCGCGCGCCGTCCAGGCGTGCATGGTGCCGGCCCCCTCCCAGACGAGATCGCCCGGGCCCGCGTCGAAGCGTTCTCCCTCGAGCTCGACCTCACCGCGTCCGCGGAGGACGAAGTACGCCTCCTCGAAGTCGTGGAAGTGCGCACTCCCCGAGAACGCCGGATCCTCGTTCGGAGCGAACTGGACCATGAACATCTGGTGGTGGATCGCCCCCAGGACGTCGTCGACCATCATCCGGATCGAGACGTCACGGATGTTGTGTCCGTGTGCGCCCGGCATCGTCAGCGGTCCGGGGGCGGGCAGGTCGTCGTCGGAGAAGTGGCCCACGAACCGGCTCGTGGGGTGGAGCTCGCGAACCGGCTCCCCGTCGGTCGGGGTGCGGTAGCCCTCGACCGGGAAGGTTCCGAACGACCGGCCGATCTGCCGCGGCTGCGGTGACCGGATCCGGTACCACCGCACGGGTTCGTTGAAAGGGTTGTGCCAGGCGTGCGGGGTCGACACCGGCACGAACCCGAAATCGTCGCTGACCAGTGCGTGCCTCGACCCGTCGATGGCGAGCAGCGCCGATCCCGACAGGACGTAGAACGACTCCTCGAAGGGGTGAAGATGGCCGGCGACGTGGCCGCCGGGACCGAGCTCGACGACTGCGATCTCCACGTGCGTGGACCCGTCGTCACCCGAGATGAGCGTCCCGACGCTCAGGCCCTCGGAGCCGGCAGCCGACTCGACTGCCGTCAGCCGCTCGAATGCGTCGCGGACGACTCGGTAGTGGTGCA
>CAZSQF010000475.1:0-1945 GCA_964608935.1 uncultured Actinomycetota bacterium
GCCCAGCCGCACGGCCTCCTCGCCGATCCCGCCGTCGGCGACCCCGACGAGGTCGTCCGTCCGCCACAGGGCCAGCGCCTGGTCGAGGACGGCCACCCGGTCCTGCGGCGTCGGCGCGCGACCCGCCTCGTCGACCAGCCGGTCGAAGCGCACGGCGTCCACCGCGTCGCCGGCCACCGCCAGCCGGTAGCCCGACCCCTGTCGTGGGAGCACGGCCGGGTCGCCGAGCGCCCGACGAAGTCGGGCCAGGTGCGACTGCAGGCTGTTGACGGCCGACGGCGGCGGGTCGTCGCCCCACAGCGCGGTCAGCAGGCGGTCGAGCGAGACCACGCCCCCGGCGGCCAGCGACAGGACGGCGAGCAGCCGCTGCTGGTGGCCGGAGGCCAGGTCGACGCGCCGGCCGCCGACCTCGACCTCGAGCGGGCCGAGGAGGGCGACACGGACGTCCGCGGGTGTGGATGCCATGCGAGAGTGTTCCACAGCGGCATCCGACCGGTGCCGCCCTCCCGGAGGTCAGGGTGTTGCGAGGTAGAAGCCCCACATGTCGTTGTCGATGTCCAGGACCTCGCCGCGGCTGAACCCGGCGTCGGCGATCCAGCCCAGCGCATCGCCCGGACGCACGACCGTCCCGTGCGCGTGGACGGGATCCTCCGCGCGCGTGGCCGGGAGGCAGTGCAGGACGCTGAACGCGTAGGCGAGCCGCTCGAACGGATCGGCGGGTGCGGTGAACTGCTCGGCGCCGATGTCGTCGCCGATCAGCACGTGGCCGCCGGGCGCGAGCACCCGCCGGGCGGTGCGCAGGGCACCCACCGGGTCACCCATGTCGTGGAGGGTCTCGAAGCAGGTGACCAGGTCGAACGTCTCGGCGGGCTCGAAGGTCCGGGCGTCGGCGAGCGTGAAGCTGACGCGGTCGGCCACACCCGCCTCGGCCGCGATCGTGCGGGCCTCGGCGACCGAGTCGGGGTCCAGGTCGACACCCCGCACGACCGCGTGCGGGTAGGTCCGGGCCAGCGCGACGGAGCTCCACCCGAGCCCGCAGCCGAGGTCGAGGATCCGCGGTGCCTCGGCCTCCAGCAGGGCCTGGTGGACGTGCCCGGTGGCGGGCATCCACACGTCCGCGAGCTCGGCCGTGACCATCGGGCGGTTGAAGCCGGCGATGCCCTGGCGGATCTCGGCGCCGTAGTCGGCGTAGGCCACGCCGCCGCCCGTCGCGAAGGCCTCCACCACCGCGGGCGTGCAGCGGCCGAGGCTGACCATGATCGGCGCGGCCGGCGCCAGGTGGTGGGGGCTCGTGGGGTTCAGCAGCACCTCGGCGTGCGGCGCACTCAGGCGGTAGCAGCGCTCCTCGGGTGCGGCCGCGACGTCGTCCACGTCGATCAGCTCCGCGGCCGCCTGCTGCTCGGCCCACTCGCGGACGTACCGCTCGTCGAGGCCGGTGCGGCGGCTGAGCTCGGCCGGCGTGGCCGGGCCCTCGGCCAGGTGCGCGTACAGGCCGGTGGAGAGCCCGACCTGCACGGTCAGCAGCTCCATGCCGCCGAGCAGGCTCTCGAACAGCCGCTCGGACAGGGCCTCCCGGGCGTCGGCGTTGGTTGTGGGGGTGGCGGTGACGGTCATGGGTTCCTCCTCGTCGAGTTCGCCGAGGCCACCCTCGCCCGGGTCGAGTGCAGGGCGCGTGCAGCGCCGGTGCACGCCGGTCCGGCACGGCCCTGCGCGGGCCGCGGTCAGGCGCCGACGTGGGCGGCGAGGTGCTCGCCGGTGAGGGTGGAGCGGGCCGCGACGAGGTCGGCGGGTGTGCCCTCGAAGACGATCCGGCCGCCGTCGTGGCCGGCGCCGGGGCCGAGGTCGATGATCCAGTCGGCGTGCGCCATGACCGCCTGGTGGTGCTCGATGACGATGACCGACTTGCCGGCGTCGACGAGCCGGTCGAGCAGGCCGAGCAGCTGCT
>CAZSQF010000476.1:0-1932 GCA_964608935.1 uncultured Actinomycetota bacterium
GGCTGCGGCCTCTACTGGTGGTCGGTCGTGGGCCCGGGAGGGCTCGAACCTCCAACCAACGGATTATGCTCTAGGAGGGCTCAAATCGGTAGAATTCAGGCGAATTAAGCGAATCCAGTGTGCCCGATCACCTCGGCGGTGGGTATGTTTTGGCACGATTTGGCACGGATGCGGTCACCCGTCGGAGGGGTCCCGCCCAGTCAGTGCAGGCCGGCATCCTCAGGTGCTGCGCCAGCCTGGTCTCGGGGTGGTTGACCTGCTTCGAGGTCGGCGATGAGGTCCAGCAGCCCGGCAGCCTCCCACGAACGGTTGCGGCGTCCACCGGTCAGCGGGAGGAGAACGCCGGCGTTGGCGAGCTGGTCGAGGGCCGCGTGGATGGAGGCCTTGGCGCGACCGGTGGCAGCTCCTGCCACCGCCGCGGTGATCACCGGGTGGGCAGGCAGGACCTCGATGATGGCCCACGCGGCGGCGTCTGACCGGGGGTTCGAGGCGGCGCGGAGCATGGAGCGCCATCGGTCGCTCAGCTGCTCGACGGCGGTGAGATAGGTACGGGCGAGGTGGGCCGCGCGGCTCGCTGCTGCGGCGAACTGTTCGATCCACCCGTCGACATCGCCGTCCCGGTAGGCGATCAGCCCGGCGATGTAGCGGTCGCGGTCCTTGGCGAACACGATGCTGACGGGTGGCACGTAGTCCGGGGTGAGGTCACGGCGGCGCAGCACCACATGGATCAGGGTCCGGCCCGTCCGGCCGTTGCCGTCATCGAAGGGATGGATGGTCTCGAACTGCGCGTGGACGAGCGCGGCCTGCACGAGCGGCGGCAGGGCGTCGTCGGCGATCGCGTCGCAGAGGTCCGCGAGCAGCGGCTCGACCTGGTCGGGAGGAGGTGGCACGAAGTCGGCGCCGCACGGGTTGTAGTCGTTGCCGCCGATCCAGCTCTGCGTGGTCCGGATACGGCCTGCGATCCTGGCGTTGGGCGAGCTCTCCATCAGCCGGCGATGGATCGCGACGATCTGGTCGATGCCGAACCGTGGCGCGGCCGTCGCCTCCTCGATGCCGAGCTCCATCGCGTCGATGTTCGCCAGGATCTCGGCGGTGGTCGGGTTTATCTTGCCGGCGGTGTCGGCCCGGGCTTCTCCTCGCGCCAGATCGCGCACATCGGCCTGAAGCCCCTCGACCTTCGACGACGCGATCGACTCGGTGCGCAGCAGCAGGCGTGCCAGCGGTGCCAGCGCCCGAGGGGAGCTGGCCCCGACCTGGTGCAGCGCCCGCTCCGCATCCGACACTGCGCCGACGGTGCCAGCCTCGAGACTGGGGGCGAAGCCGGCCAGCAGCTCCGGCAGGAACACCTCGTAGGTGCAGGCCCGGCGATGCCGTGCCGGGGCGTACAGCGTCGGGTCGTGCTGCCAGGTCCGTGTCTCGTAGCGTCCGCGCATCCCGAACCAACGTCGCCTCTTAGTTCAGGTTAGATTCTAACCCGAATCAACTGGGCGAGGTCGTTCGCCTTGCACGGTCGGGTCCTCCGGCGGTCACACGACGACTGAGCCTGCACGCGCTGGACCGAGAACTTGGTACGACTTGGCACGCATCCCCAGGGGTTGGTGAGGGACCTCCACGGGAAAGCTGGCGAGAAGCGCCCCCTGGGCCACAGATGCGGCAGATGTCTGCGTGGGCCCGGCCGGATTCGAACCGGCACCTGACGGATTATGAGAACTCCAGGAGGGCTCAATTCCAGAGAATTCGGGCGAATTAGGCGAATCTAGTGTGCCCGATCACCCCTGTGGTGGGTACCTTTTGGCACGATTTGGCACGGACGTCGGTGGCTACGGCCGGCCACTCGTTGCTCGCATCATAAGCCCGATGCGGAAACCGACGGGTGCCCGACAGGGTCCAGGCTGTGCACGGCACGGACTCGACTCACGACGTTCGAATCGG
>CAZSQF010000477.1:0-1925 GCA_964608935.1 uncultured Actinomycetota bacterium
CGGCGCCGTTGCCGAGCAGCCCGACGTCCCCGTCGAGCTTGACGTACTGGATGCCCTTCTCCTGGGCCTCGGCCTCGAGCGGGTCGTCGGCGTCGAGCTCGGCGAGCCGCCATTCGTCGTAGCCGTCGTGACGGAAGGCCGCGCTGCCGTCGAGGCTCACCTTGGCGTCGAGGGCGAGGACGCGGTCGTCCGTGGTGCGGATGAGCGGGTTGATCTCGCACAGCGTGGCGTCCTCGGCGAGGTAGGCGCCGAACAGCGCGACGAGCAGGTCGGCGGCGCCCCCCTCCACTGCGTCCGGGAGCCGCGCCTCGGTCACGACCTCGAGCGCGACATCGCGGGGCAGCCCGTCACGGCGCTGTGAGGGGTAGACGACACGCTTGACGACCGCGTCGGGGTTGGTGCGGTTGACCTCCTCGATGTCCACACCGCCCTCGGCCGAGCAGATGATCAGCTCGCCCTTGTTGACCCGGTCGTGCATGACCGACAGGTAGTACTCCTCGGCGATGTCGGACGCCGGCTCGACGTAGACGACCTTGACGGTGTGGCCTTTGATGTCGAGCCCGAGGATCGATTCGGCGTGGCCGCGGGCCTCGTCGACGGAGCTGGCGAGCTTGACACCACCGGCCTTGCCCCGCCCGCCCGTCTTGACCTGGGCCTTGACCACGACCGCGGACGCGCCGGCCTCGAGCTGGTCCCGTGCCGCCTCGACGATCTGGTCGACGGTGGTGCACACGGCACCGGGGGCGGGGACGGGCACGCCGTTGCGGCCGAACAGCTGCTTGCCCTGGTACTCCACGAGGTCCATGTCGGTGCCTCAATCGTCGGTGGCTTCGGTGGCCGGTCGGTGACCGGTGACGCGGTCAGGTGCGCGCGGCGACGTGCTGTTCGACCCAGTCGGTGATGGTCCGCATCGGCGTGCCCGGCGTGAAGATCTCGGCCACGCCCGCCTCCTTGAGCCGCGGGATGTCCTCGTCGGGGATGATCCCGCCGCCGAAGACCACGACGTCGTCGGCACCCTGCTCGTGCAGCAGGCGGACGACCTTGGGGAACAGCGTCATGTGCGCGCCGGAGTGGATCGACAGCCCGATGGCCTGGGCGTCCTCCTGGAGTGCCGCGGACACGATCTGTTCGGGCGTCTGGTGCAGGCCCGTGTAGATGACCTCCATGCCGGCGTCGCGCAGTGCCCGGGCGACGACCTTGGCGCCGCGGTCGTGGCCGTCGAGCCCGGGCTTGGCCACGACGACGCGGATGGCCACCTGTTCGTCTCCTCGTTCGGCGGTCCGGCGACGCTGCGCCGAACGGCGCTGCCGACGGCCCGGTCCGGACGTCGGTTGGGAGGATAGTCGGGCCCTCGAAGCGCCCGCCAAGCCGCAACCGGCGCGGACCGAGCGTCGGTATCGTGGCGCCTCGTGAGCGATCCTCCCCCGCAGCGACCCGATTTCGGCCCGTCCGGCTACCTCCCGGACCGGGCCGCGCGGCGCGCCCGCAAGATCATCCTGCGAGCCCCGCTGGGCCTGCAATGGGTCGTGGGCGCGCTGGCCGCGGGCGTGGTGGTGCTGGTCGCCGGCGTGCTGTTCCTCCAGCGCAGCGGCGACCCACCGCCCGATCCGTGGGTCGCCGTCGGCACGACCGAGGACATCGGGGCGGCGCAGGTCGACGACGACCTCGGGGCGCTGGTCGTCGGCGCCGGCGGGCGCGTCCGCGCCTTCGCCGGCGCCACCGACGTCGGCTACTGCGAGGCCAGCAACCGGCTCGAGGCACCCGACGGCCGGGTGTGGAACCTCACCGGTCGCGGGTTCGGCGGCACGCTGTCGCTGTCCGAGCATCCGACGCTGGTGCAGGACGGCACCGTGTACGTCGACCCGACCCGGACCGCCCCGGGGCCGACCCCGACCGACGACCCCGCCGAGCCCGGCTGCCACTGA
>CAZSQF010000478.1:0-1921 GCA_964608935.1 uncultured Actinomycetota bacterium
TACAAGTTCTTCGGTCCACACGCTGGGCTGCTCGTCGCCGACCCCGACCTTCTGGCCGAGCTGACCCCGGCCCGGCTGCGCCCCGCGCCCGACGAGGGCCCGGAACGGTGGCAGACCGGGACGGCCAGCTTCGAGGCGATCGCCGGCATCGGCGGCGCGCTGCACTACCTCGACGAGCTCGGAATGGACGCGATCGGCTCCCACGAGGCGGGACTCACGCGCCGCTTCCTCGACGGCCTCGCGACCCAGGGCCACGTCAGGCTCCACGGCCCGCGGGCCACGACCGGGCGCACGCCCACCTTCGCGGTCACCGTCGAGGGCTTCCGGCCGGCCGAGGCGGCCGAGGCACTTGCCTCGCGTGGCATCAACGTCTGGGCCGGGCACTACTACGCGATCGAGCCGATGGCCGCGCTGGGGCTGCTCGACGCCGGCGGGGCGGTACGCATCGGGTTCGTGCACTACCACGACGAGGATGACGTCGATCGGGTCCTCGAGGCGCTGGCCGACCTCGCGCGGTAGTCAGCGCCCGCCGGTGACGTACTCCTGGAGGCGCTCCGCGTCCTCGGCGAGCTCGTCCATGCGCCACTTGACCACGTCCCCGATCGACACGATCCCCGTGAGTCGACCTGCGTCGACGACGGGGATGTGACGGATCCGCTGGTCGGTCATCACCGCCATCGCCTCGTCGGTGGTCGTCGTCCTGGTGCAGGTCGTGACGTCGGCCGTCATCACGTCGCCGACCGAACGGTCCAACGCCTCCTTGCCGTAGCGCACCAGTGCCCGCACGAGGTCACGCTCGGAGATCACGCCTTCAGCCGCCTCCCCGTCGCTCGACACGACGAGTGCACCGATGTTGTGCTCGGCGAGCCGGCGAGCGGCCTCCGCCAGGGACTGTTCCGGCCCGATCGTGTGGCACGTGGTGCCCTTGCGGTCCAGGATGACCGATACCGGCACAGTCATGGCGACTCTCCTCCGCCCGCCTCGAATGGATCGTGCCACAACCCGACGCCGAGGAACAGGCCCTCTCGATGCAGTCACCGCCTGCCCGGGTGGCCGGGCTCGTCAGGGCCGCCTGCGTCCCGTGAGCACCGGTGCCTGCACCGGCTGCCGCCGTGGCTCCCGTCGGCCCACCAACGTCATCGTGAGCCGGTTGAGGCCGATGCCGACTCCCGCACCGGCGGAGTTGGCGAGCACGTCCGCCATGTTGGCGATGCGTCCGGTCGCCGCGAGGTACTGGATCGCCTCGATGGCGATCGACAGCGCGATGAGCGCACCCAACACCCGCCAGCCCCGGCCGGGGAACCGGGCGGCCGTGAGCGCACCCAGGGGAACGAACAGCGCGACGTTGGCGACGAGCGGGCGCCACACCATGTGGCCGTAGCCGTTGCTCGCACCGAGCAACGGGTCCAGGATGAGGCGGCGCGCCACGTCCGGTCGGGGGGCGTGGACAGGCGCCATCGTCGCCATGGCCACCCCGACCATCGCGAGCAGCACGGCCGCGGTCGCGACCGCACCGCCGAGGCGGGACCAGCCACGAAGGCGCAGACCGTGGACGAGGACGAGCACGCCGAGCAACGCGACGCCGCCGGCGAGAAGCGCGCCATCGGCCCCGAAGGACTGCTCGAGCGCGTAGACCCAGGACACGGCGACTCCGGTGGGACAGAAGACTTCACGGTACCCGGGCCGGCATCACGCCGACCGTCCGTTCGGTCTCCCGATGGCGGGACGGGCTACAGGTTGCGGCTCATGGCCTCGGCGACGATCTCGGCACAGGTGGGACACATCGGATAGCGCGACGGGTCCCGGCCGGGCCTCCACCGCTTGCCGCAAAGGGCACGGACGCTCTTGCCGGTGCGATGGAAGCGTTCCAGGTCGCGCTTGCGCACGTAGTGGGCGAACCGGTCGTGGTCGCCCTCGTCGG
>CAZSQF010000479.1:0-1915 GCA_964608935.1 uncultured Actinomycetota bacterium
CCTTTGTTGGCATAGCGCTCTCAGAGCGTCTAAGCGAAGTCGGAGGCACAGTGAGCGCCGGAGCGGACACTCTGCAATGGCTGGTGCGCGACTGGGAGCGCTCGCTGAAGGCCCGGAATCGGTCTCCACGCACCGTTCAGGAGCATGTCCCGTTGGCTGTTGATGTTCGGTGACGATCCCGGGTTTCTCAGGCGGCCTCCTCATCATCGCATGCGGGTGTGACAGCGGTGGCGTGGGCGCGGAGCGCGGCGACCAGGGCGGGCATCTGCTTGCAGCCCTTGATGCGGCGGAAGCTGCGCTCGGCGCTGAGCATCCCGGCGGCGACCCAGCGGCGGACCATCTTGCCGTCGCGCCACCGCTTGACGTGCCGGCAGGTGTCACGCGCGATCGAGATCATCGACTCGATGCAGTTGGTGCAGGTCAGGGTGCGGGCCAGCCGCCCGTCGATCCCGAGCCGGCGGACGGTGAACATCTCCTCCAGCCCTTCCCTCAGCGACCCGGCCGCGTCGGGCCACCGGTCCTCGAGGTGCGACGCCAGCGTGAGCACGTCCCGGCGGCCCTGCTCAGGGTTGTCGTGCTGGAACGCTCTAGCGAGCTTGCGGTCCACCCAGGGCGCCACCTCCTTGGGCAGGTGATCGGCGACGTTCCGACGCTTATGCAAAACACATCTTTGGACCAGGGCGAGGTCGCCGAAGACCTTCTTGACGGCAGCCCGAAGGGCCTTGGCGCCGTCGATGACCACCAGCAGCCCACCATCGGCATCCAGGCCGCGGGCGACCAGGTCAGCCAGCAGCGCGGTCACCACCGTGGTGTTCTCGGTGTCCCCCAGCCACAGCCCGACCGGGACCTTGGTGCCGTCGGCGGTGATCGCCAACGCGACCACACAGCAGTGGTCGGCGAAAATGATCCCGTCGATCATCAGCACCGCCACGTCCAGCGAGGTCAGGTCGCGGGCCAGCAGCTGCTCGACCTGCTCGCGGGTGGCCTGGACGAACCGGCGCGACACGCTCGACTTCGACGTCGACCGCGCCGAGGCCTCCACGGCGGCACCGACCGGCTCGGCCGCCGCCCGATGCCGGCGGGTGGCCACCCCGGCCAGCATCCGCTCGAGCACCACCTGGTTGAGCACATCCTCGTTGGCGAACGTCGCGAACGTGTCCAGCCGGACCTCTGTGTTGTCGACCGTGCGGGCCCGCGGCCGGACGATCGGGACCTTGCGGCCGCCCAGCACCACCGACGTGGTCGCGCCGGTGTGACGCGACGCGGTCCGGTCGGGCAGCTTGGCGTGCTTGGGCCCAACGATCTGGGTGATCTCGGCTTCCATCATCTCGGTCATCACCGCCAGCCCGGTCGACACCGACAGGGCCAACAGCCCCTCCCGCGCGACCATGGCGATGTCGGCCAGTGTGACGGTGACCTCGTCGGGCAGCCCCGAGGTCGCGGGCACGTCGTCGGGCTCGACGACACGGACACCAGCTACGTTCCTGGACATGACGGTCTCCCTCCTTCGGGTGTCTTCTCAGGACGACCCGAGTCCTACCAGCCGGTAGGGCCCAGGTGGGGGACCGTCACTTCACTTCAACACCAGACGGGGCAACCTCACCCCCGCAAGGGGTCAAGATTCGACCGTTGCCATGGGGTCAGTATTCAGACGTTGGCGACATCCCAGCGCGCAAACCTCAGAGAACCCGCCCATTAGTGGCGGGTTCTCTGCATTCGGTACGTGCGCCTTTGTTGGCATAGCGCTCTCAGAGCGTCTAAGCGAAGTCGGAGGCACAGTGAGCGCCGGAGCGGACACTCTGCAATGGCTGGTGCGCGACTGGGAGCGCTCGCTGAAGGCCCGGAATCGGTCTCCACGCACCGTTCAGAGCTACTGGGAGTCGGTGCGGCAGCTCATTGCCTACGCCGGCGTCCT
>CAZSQF010000480.1:0-1910 GCA_964608935.1 uncultured Actinomycetota bacterium
CTCTTCGACCGGTGGGAGCGGCTGCACGACGCGTTCCGCACCGGCCGCGGCACCCGGCTACAACGACCTCGGTCCTGACCACGCGCGGAACGAGAGCGGGTTCAGTGCTCCGTCGATGCACGCGAACCTCGTTGCTCCCGAACGGGTTCCCTCGGTTCGTTGTCCGCATACTGGGGGCAGACTTCGTTCCGCCATCGTGCGATGATGGGGTACCTGCTCAAGGAGCCGCTCGTGGCCCTCGTCCTCATCCTCATCGTCCTCGCGCTCATCTTCGGGGGGATCGGCCTCCTCGTCGAGGGCCTGCTCTGGCTCCTCGTCATCTCCCTCGTGCTCATCGTCGTCGGTGGGGTGCTCGGGTTCCGCGGTCGCTCCAAGGCCTGACTCCGGGTCGTTCCCAGCCAAGCGACCTACGATGGGAGCATGGCTTCGGAGCCGCCAGATCAGGTACGAGCTCGCTCTAGTCCTGTCCCTGGTCTACCTCCCTGCGAAATCGCGGCCGTCACCATCCACCGACCGTCACTCGCAGTACGTCGTCCTCGTGTGGTTGGTGTCGTCCTGGGAGAACATTGAGGCAACGACGGCGGGCCACGACATCTGGAGGGGCTGACGCGGGGGGCAACGTTGAAGCTGATGGAACTGGTGGCCGACGGCGATCTGGAATCCGTCGAAGCCCACACCTGGGCACCCGGATATGGCGATGGTTCGACCATGTGATACCGCACCCGTTGGAGCTACCCGGCGGTCAACGCCATCACCTCACCAACGACGGTTGCGGATCGCTCGGCACCCGTCGTTCTCGAGCCCGGTCGGGGTCCGCCAGGCGGTATCGCGGCGCAGCGGGACGAGACCGAAGAACGGCGGAAGCCGAGAAGTGGCGGCTGTGGCGCTGTCGCGTCAACTCGGCCCGATCGGCACGGGACGGTACGGGTCGGCGTCCGGGTCGAGCCCGAACCTGCCGAAGAACCGGCGCATCCGCTCGTTGGCGTCGTCGCCACGGCACCAGCGGACCTGCCCGTCGATGTGGGCGGCCAGCCAGTCCTGCACAATGCTGTCGTCGGCTTCGGTGGTCAGCAGACGGAACGGTGCGGGGCCGACCTCTTCACCGCCGAGTTCCTGCATCAGGGACTCGCGCCCGAAGATGCCGACGGCCTGCACGTACATGCGCCGGTCGAGCACGTCACGCATGCGCTCGTCGGTGGAAGCCCATTCGCGTAGGAGTTCCACGAACTCGGGGGGCCAGGACGCGACGAGGTCGTCGTCGGTCTCGGGCCAGTCGACCCCGAGGATCTCGGGGGCTGGTTCAGCAAGGAGTACGTCGGCGCCGTCGATCGGGCTCGGGACCTCCCACGCCGGATGGGCGACGGCGAAGAACCGCCAGCGGCCGACACGCTGCTGGTCGTGGTCAACGGTGCCGTCGGGATCGTGTTCGGTCGCGACGGTGGCCAGCACGCTCTCGGCCAGATCCGGCGGGGCGCAGACGGTCACGAATCCCATGCCGGACTCGGAGCTGACGGTGTCGCCGTGGCGGTCGGCGATGCGAGAGATGAGCCGCCGGCAGGCACGGTCACGACCGTCCGGGTCCATCGTGTCGTCGTCGGGGCAGAACGTGAAGGTCGCGTTAGAGGACCGCTCGACGACCTCGACCGCGACGAGATCACCGGCGGCGTTGGGTTCACATCGCACGATGTCATCGAGTGACACCCCGTCGGCGAAGAACAGCACGTTATCGATGCGGTAGCGACCCGCCGCCACGTCGAGGGGCTCGGCCCAGGCCCGCTCTGACCTGGATCCATCGGGGCTGGGTACGACGATCTTCACGTGGCCCACAGGCAGCTCCTGCACGAGGTGTCCGCAAGGTAGGCACCGGCAGTGACTTGAGGCGTCGGAGTTCGACAGCGGGTGTCGAGGGA
>CAZSQF010000481.1:0-1910 GCA_964608935.1 uncultured Actinomycetota bacterium
AACATCTTCATCTGCTCGGCGGTGGTGTTCTGGGCCTCGTCGAGCACGATGAACGCGTCGTTCAGGGTCCGGCCGCGCATGTACGCCAGCGGCGCGACCTCGATGGTGCCGCGATCGACGTGGGAGATCAGCTCCTCGGCCTCCATCATGTCGTGGAGCGCGTCCCACAGGGGCTTCAGGTACGGATCGATCTTCTCGTGCAGGGTCCCCGGCAGGAACCCGAGCCGCTCGCCCGCCTCGACGGCGGGACGGGTGAGGATGAGCCGGTTGACCTGCTTGGCCCGCAGCGCCTGGACGGCGGCACCCATGGCGAGGTAGGTCTTGCCGGTGCCGGCCGGCCCGATCGAGAACACGACCGTGTGGTTCTTGATGTCGTCGAGGTAGCGCTTCTGGCCCAGCGTCTTCGGGCGGATCGTGCGCCCCCGGTGGGTGACGATCGGCTCGGACAGCACCTCGGAGGGACGTTCCTGCTCGTCGGCGCGGATCATCCGGATCGTCTGCTTGACGGTGGCACGGTCGAGGTACTGGCCACGGTCGAGCAGGAGCACGAGCTCTTCGAACAGCCGGGCGACGCGGTCGGTCTCGGATTCGTCGTCCGCCGAGATCGAGACCTCGTTGCCCCGCACGTGGATGTGGGCGTGGAAGGCGTCCTCGACGAGCCGGAGCAGCTCGTCGCGCGTGCCGAGCAGCGACACCATCGAATGCTCGCCCGGGACGAGCACCTTGACGGTCGCGCTGGGTCCCGCCGGCTCGCCCTGTGGATGCAGGCCCGCCGGGGACGGGCTCGAGCTGGGCACCAGGAGGTCCGGCTCCTCGATCGGAACGTGGTGTGGATCGGTCTGCCGCAAAGTGTACCGACGCCGCGTCGCCCGCGGCCGGTCAGCGCACGATGCCTTCGGTCCCGAGGCGGGCATGCAGCTCCTCGGTCGTGACGTCGAGGACCGCCGCGAGCATGTCGAGGTCGCTGCTGCGAACCGTGAGCACGCGCCCGTTGTAGTCCCCGCGGCGCTGCTGGATCGACCGGACGTAGCGTGACAGCGCCGGCTCGGACTGCTCGCGCTGCTCCAGCGCAGCGAGGTCGATCGTGACCTCGAGCGTGTCGGCGGCGGCCTCCCCGGGGACGGACTCGATCGCGTCGGGCAGCAGCTCGGCGATGGGGACGCGGTAGAAGTCGGCCAGCACCTGGAGCCGCGTGATCGACACGGCCCGCTCACCGCGCTCGTACGCGCCGACGACGCTGGCCTTCAACCGCCCGTCGCTGGTCTCCTCGACCTCGTGCAGCGACAACCCCTGCTGCTGGCGGACACGCCTCAGGCGCTCCCCGAGCCGCGACGTGTGCCGATCCTCGGCGAGATCGGGACGTCGTGTCGAGCTCACCTGTAGTCCTCCGTGCCCGCGCCCCTGAAGGAGCCCCACCCGACTTACCGACCGGCACCGTAACACCGCAACGAGCACACAGACACGCGTATAACCCTACGTCACGGACTACCACGAACGGTCACCCTGGTTGCCAGCGGCCCAGACCCGCCGCCAGCACCGCCAGCGCGGCGGCGGCGGCGTGCTCGGTGCGGAGCACAGTCGGGCCGAGCGCGGCGAGCCGGGCGCCACGCGCCGCCAGGTCGGTCAGCTCGTCCGGCGTCCAGCCGCCCTCGGGCCCGACCGCGATCCGGACCGTCGACCCGTCCCGAAGGTCGTCCAGGTGGTCGGGCAGCGGTGCGCCGGTCGGGTCCAGGACGACCAGCACCACACCGCCCTCGGCGAGCTCGAAGGGGCGACGGATCGGGTCGATCCGCGGCCGACGCGTGCGTCGTGACTGCTCGCAGGCGCTGCGGGCGACCGCGTCCCACCGCTCCACGGCACGGACCGCCCGGTCGTGGTCCGGTCGCGCCACGCTCCGCGCCGCGAGCACC
>CAZSQF010000482.1:0-1902 GCA_964608935.1 uncultured Actinomycetota bacterium
TCCGGCCCGACGATGTAGCCATCGAGTGAGACGCTCATGGAGTAGGTCACGCTGCGCATCGGGAGTCCTCCTTGGCAAGCGGCTTCGACCGTACGACCATCGGACTCATCGCGGGTTGTGGGACAGGGCGAACTCTCCCGATCCCAGCACTGCTGGCGAGACGCTCCGGTGGGAACGTTGTGGGTGGCCGGCAGCGCGTCCGTAGACGCGAGATTCCGCGCATGGTTCCGCTGACGAGCCGGCAGCCGCTGTCCCCCTGCTCGACGGTCGCCGCTCTGCGCGCCCGCGGGAGTGCAGCTCGAGGGCGCCGGTGGTGGCGTGCTCGTAGGATCGGGGCAGGATGGGATCCATGGAGATGCAGAGCGGGTTGCCTGTTGGGGTCGCGGCGTTCGTCGGCCGCGAGCGTGACCGCGCGAAGGTGGCCGACCTGGTCACCGATGCCCGGGTGGTGACGTTGGCCGGGGCTGGCGGCTGTGGCAAGACGCGGCTGGCGGTGGAGGTCGTCGGCGATGTGGCGTCGCGGTTCTCCGACGGGGCCTGCTGGGTGGACCTGCAAGGGGTGAGCGAGCCCGCCATGGCCGCTGCGGCCGTGGGTGGGGCCGTGGGCGTCTATGAGCGTCCCGGACAGTCGCTGGTCGACACGCTCGCCGAGCAGCTCCGCGCCCGGCATCTGCTGGTGGTGCTCGACAACTGTGAGCACCTGGTGGGGGCGTGCGCGGAGTTGGTCGCCGCGCTGGCGTCTGCGTGTCCGCAGCTGCATGTGTTGGCCACCAGCCGCGTGCCGCTGGGCGTCGAGGGTGAGGCGTCGTTCGGGGTCGGCCCGCTGCCGGTGCCCGATCCCGATGCTCGCTCCGCCAGCACGGTCGCCGCGGCGGCTGCGGTGCGGCTGTTCGAGGTGCGGGCTCGGCAGGTGGACCCGGCGTTTCGGCTCGACGGCGGCAACGCGGCGGCGGTGGCCGAGATCTGCCGGCGGCTGGATGGGATCCCGTTGGCGGTCGAGCTGGCGGCAGCCAGGATGCGGGTGCTGTCGCCGGGCCAGATCGCGGCCGGGTTGTCGGATCGGTTCCGGCTGTTGACCGGTGTGGTGCGGGGGGCGCCGGCACGCCAACGGACACTGGAGGCGTCGCTGGAGTGGAGCTACGACCTGCTCGATGAAGCGCAGCGGCTGGCGTTGGCGAGGCTGTCGGTGTTCGCCGGTTCCTTCGAGCTCGACGCCGCGGAGGCGGTCGTGTGTGGGGGCGGGATCGACGGCGACGAGGTGCTCGATCTGGTCGCCGGGCTGGTCGAGCAGTCGATGTTGGAGGTCGTCAAGCGCGACGGCAGGGCCCGCTACCGGCTGTTGGAGACGATCCGGGTGTATGCCCGGCAGCGGTTGGACGAGCTGGACGATCTCGCCCGGGTGCGTGATCGTCATCTGGAGTTCTATGTCGGGCTGGCCGGGCGGGCCCAGGCGGGTCTCACCGGTGCACAGCCTGAGCCCTGGGTGGCACGGCTTGCGGCCGATCTGGATGATCTGCGGGCCGCGATGGACTGGGCAGTGGAAGCAGGAGACCTCCAGGCGCTGGTGGGCGTCACCGAGCCGATCGTGCGCTTCTGGTTCGAGCGCGGCCTGTCCGGCGAGATGCATCGACGCCTGCACGACGCCGCCGATGCCTCCGGCACCCCTGATGACGAGCGTGTGCGGGGGTGGACCACCGCGGCGCTCTTGGCCCTCGGCGGGGGCGAACCGGCCAGGGCTTATCGGTCGGCGAGCCAGGCGGTCGAGGTGGCACGCGCCACCGATGCGAGCGGTGCGCTCGCGCTCGGTTTGAGCGTTGGTGCCCAGGCAGGGGCCGTGTCGGGGTTGTCGACCAGCGAGCAGGTGGACGCTGGTGTCGAGGAAGCGGTCGAGCACGCCGAGCG
>CAZSQF010000483.1:0-1884 GCA_964608935.1 uncultured Actinomycetota bacterium
CGCCCTCATGTGCACGGCGTACTACCTGATCGGCGTGATCGTGGCCAGCCGCGGATTCCAGCTGTCGCTGACGTTCGAGGCCGCCGTCACCGGGTCCGTGTTCGTCCTGAGCGTCTATGCCGGCGTGGTGTTCGAGCGGCTGCGGGCCGACCGCCTCGAAGTGCGGGAGATGCGGCAGCGGCTCTCCACCATGGCGCTCACCGACCCGCTGACCCAGCTGCCGAACCGGCGGCATTTCGAGCAGGTCCTGAACGCCGAGCTCGACCGCGTGCGCCGCTACGGCGGCACCTGCTCCGTCGCCATGGTGGATGTCGACGCGTTCAAGCACTACAACGACTCCGTCGGCCACCTCGCTGGCGATACCGCGCTCCGGGAGCTCGCCGACGTCATGCGCCGCGAGCTCCGGCTCCATGACATGGTCGCCCGATATGGCGGTGAGGAGTTCGCGCTCTGCATGGTCAATACGGGCAAGGATCGGGCGCTGTCCATCCTGGAGCGGCTCCGCATCGACGTGCAGGAGCATCCCTTCCGGAAGCGCGACATCCAGCCTTCCGGCCGCCTGACCGTGAGCGCTGGTCTGGCGTCGTTCCCCGAGGACGGCACGACGTTCGATGAGCTGATGAAGAAGGCGGATGACGCCCTGTACGCGGCCAAGCGGGCCGGTCGCAATCGGGTGATCCTGGCGAGCAAGCCGGTCGCGCACGGGGCGCTGTGAGCGAAACCGTCGGCTCCGCCGTTGCGGGGACGCTCCGCAAGCTGGACCCCAGGGCGATAACACTCTGGCGCCTGTCCACGCTCGGCAGCGGGGCCATCTTCCTGCTGGTGGCGGTCGGTGCGGAGTTCGTGCTCGACACCGGATACCGGGCGGGCTACCTGGCCCTGCCTGTCGCCATCGCCGCGGTCATGGCGGCTGCCCTGCTCCCTCCCATGCGGTATGAAGCGTGGGCGTTCGCCCTGCGCGAAGAGCACCTCTACCTGCGCCACGGCGTCCTCTTCCGGACCACGAGCCTGGTGCCGTACGCCCGGATCCAGCACGTGGACACCCGCCACGGTCCCGTGGATCGCTGGCTCGGCCTCGCCACGCTCGTGGTGTTCACGGCCGGTACGCGCGGCGCCATCGTGACGATCCCGGCCCTCCGCGCCTCCGAGGCCGAACAGCTGAGGGACCACCTCGCCGCCCTGAGCGGCGCCGGTGATGCCGTCTGACGCCCGACGCCTCCACGCCTTCACCGTCGCCTCGGACGCGCTCGGCCTCGCCCGTCAGCTCATCGTCCCGGCCATCGTGGGCGGCGCGTGGTCCGGCGGAGACGTGTTCGAGATGCTGCAATGGGTCGTGGTCATCCTCGCCGTGCCGTCGCTCGGCCTGGCGGTCCTTCGGTGGCTCAAGTTCCGGTTCCGGCTCGCCGGCGACGAGCTGATCATCGACAGCGGCGTGCTTTCACGCCGTCGTCGCGTCATACCGCTCGCACGGATCCAGAATATAGACCTGCGCCAGTCCCTGCTGCAGCGGCTCGCCGGTGTGGCCGAGATCAAGATGGAGACGGCGTCGGGCGGGGCAGAGACCGAGGCGTCGCTGGCTGTTCTCGCGCTCCGGGAGGCGCGCGACCTCCAGCGGGAGCTCATGCGCCGCCGCGGTGAGGCCCGCGCCGGGGCGCCCGATCCAGCGATGGCGTCCGCGGAAGCCGACAGCCCGGGCGACGAGCCCGATCCATCCCGCCGCGTGCTCCGCCTGTCGGTGGGCGACCTCGCCATCGCCGGGGCCACGTCCAACGAGGCGGGTCTCATCGCGGCCGGGCTCGCCACGGGCCTGCAGCTGCTGGGCGATTTCGGCGGACTCGACCGATTCGGCGACTGGATCGACACCGCGATCACGCCCGGGGCGTC
>CAZSQF010000484.1:0-1877 GCA_964608935.1 uncultured Actinomycetota bacterium
TGCGGGTGACCTTCTTGCCCAGCAGCCGCGAGGAGAACGACTCGAGCGTGTTGCGAACCTTGGGGCGGGCCAGCTCGATCGGCCCGGCGGTGGTCTTGACGGTGATGTCGAGGATCTCGCCAGCTCGCGTTCAGGGTCAGCGAACAGGGCATCGATCTCGGATCGGACCTTCTCGGTCGCGGTTACTCTCGGGGTTGGCACGGGCGTACTCCTGATCGAGTTGGTAGCTCTCTCAGGAACCTACGTCCGTGTCACTGTTACACCGGGGACGGGACGCCACCGCGACTCGTAGGGCTCGCGCTGTCCGTTCGAGAGCGGGCGTTTCCGCACACTTGTTGTGGGATGTTGTCTCGCCTTGGAGTGGCCAGTGGCTCAGCCGCGTCCTCGGAAGGTGGCGATGATGAAGCCGACGAGGGCGAAGGCGGCCATGAACTCGAGTCGGCCGAGCCACATCTGCAGGATGGTGAACAGTTCCATGGCGGTGGGCATGTCGGGGGCGGTGATGCCGACGGTGAGGCCGACGTTGGCTACGGCGGAGGTGGACTCGAACAGGGCGGCGTCGAAGGCGTAGCCGAAGTAGACGCCGAGCAGCGCTCCGGCGAGAAGGGTCATGACGTAGAGCACGAGGATGGTGATGGCGGCGCGGACTTCGTTGTCGGTCAGGGTGCGGCGTCCACCCCCGGTTGGGTACGACGAGACGACGATGGCAGCGTCGGGCTGGATGGATCGGCGGATGTCGCGTACCACGGCTTTGGTGGCCAGGCCGACACGGATGGCCTTGAAGCCTCCTGCGGTGGAGCCCGCCATGCCACCGAGCGCCATGGCGAGTACGACGGCGGCGGGTGCGACCAGGCCCCAGTCCTGTTCGAGGATGGCAGCGGGGGTGACCGCGAAGCCTGTGCCGGTGTGGGCGGAGACGGTGGTGAACACGCCCTTGCGGAACAGCCCTGGTGTGGAGGTGTAGGCGCCTGCGCGGGCGAGGCCGAGGAGTGTGATCAGGGCGGTCAGGCCCAGTGTGACGGCGAGGGTCCGCAGTTCGAAGTTGTGGGTCAGTTCGCGTTGGCGGCCGCGCCACAGGTGGTAGTGGAGCCCGAAGGAGAGGGTGCCGGCGATCATCAGCACGACGATCACCAGTTCCATGGCAGTCGAGTGGTAGTACCCGACCGAGGTGGAGTAGGGCGCGAACCCGCCGGTGTCGAACCCGGCCATGAAGAGTGTGGTGCCGTGGAACAGTGCACGTCCGGGGGTCAATCCGGCGTTGATGCCGGCCAGCCACAGGGCGGTGGTGCCTGCCACCAGGTCGCCGCCGGCGACCAGGAAGATGAACCGGGCGGTGCGCACGATGTTGGGCACGATCCGTTCGTCGCGGCCTTCGCCCAGGTACAGCATGCCCACGCGTGCGCCGGAGCTGGCCAGCATGGTCAGGACCACGATGACGATGCCTTGGCCGCCGGCGAAGTGGGTCAGGTGCCGCAGCAGGTTCATCGGAACGGTCAGGTGGTCGAGGTCCTGGATGACCGCCAGCCCGGAGGTGGTCAGCCCGGACATCGCGTCGAAGAAGGCGTCGAGGAACGAGCCGTAGTGGCCGGACAGGTACAACGGAACCGCGACCACCGCGGGTGCGGTCAGCCATGCCAGCGCGACGGCGACCAGGCCGGTCGACATCGTCAGGTCGCGGGTGGTCACCAGGCGCCACTCCGCCAGGCGACCCAGCGTGATCGCCAGCGCCATGCCGATGGTCAGGGCGGTGGCGTCGTTGTACTCGCCCAGCACCACGGCGACCACAAGCGGGATCAGCAGCAGCAGCCCGACGCCGACCATCACCTTGCCCAGGTAGTAGCCGATCAGCCGGGTGTCCTCGCGGCCGGGCCGGATCA
>CAZSQF010000485.1:0-1861 GCA_964608935.1 uncultured Actinomycetota bacterium
AGAAGGAGTGGCTGTTCCGCTGGTGGATCGACGTCGACACGTGGATCGTGCAGACGCGGGGCGCCAACTTCGTCCCCCGGATGATCGCCCGGCGCGTGCGCGGGGGCTACCACCCGTCGGACTTCGACTTCTCCGACGAGATCATCGCCGGATGAGCCGGCGCGTCACCCACTCGGGTGGCGTGGCCGTCACCCTCCGTCAGGTGATCCTGGCCTCAACGTGGCCGGTCGCCAGGAGCGCCAGACCTGCTCGCGCCGGGGCTACCGTCGCTGCATGGATGCCCAGACGGTCCACATCAGACTCCTTGGTGGCCTCGAGGTCGAGGCTGGTGGACGCCGCGTGACTGCGGAGGCCTGGCGGAGGCGTCGGCGGGCAGCAGAGCTCGTCCAGCTGCTGGCGCTGACGCCGGGCAACACGATCCCGCGCGAGCAGGCGATGGCCGCGCTGTGGCCCGAGTCCGACGAGACCAGCGCAGGCCGCAATCTCCGCAAGGCGGCCCATCACGCCCGCAGACTGGTGGGGATCGACGAGTTCGTGGTGCTGAACCGTTCGACGGTCCGCCTGTACCCGCACGCCACGATCACCAGCGACGTCGGACTCTTCGAGGATGCGGCGCGCAGGGCGCTCGCCGCACCCGACGAGGAGGAGCGCTCGCGCCGGGCCGAGGATGCGGTGCCCCTCTACCGCAGTGGGCTCCTGGCAGAGCAGCCGTCGGCGGACTGGTGGGACGAACACGCACGGACACTGGATGCGTTGTACCGCGACGTCCTCGTCACCGCGCGACAGTGGGGTCGGCTCCTTGCCCAGGACCCGGCGAACGAGGTCGCGCACCGCGGCATTATCCGTGACCGCCTCGACGCTGGCGACCGCGCCGGTGCCATCCGTCAGTTCGACGTGATGCGACGCGCACTGCGTGAGGAGCTCGGCGTCGGGCCGTCGCCGGAGTCAGTGACGCTCTACGAGATGGTGCTCGCGTCCGAAGGCGGGGATGCCCCAACGCCGGCCGAGCGGGCACGGGCACTGCTCGCCTGGGGGACGGTCCACTGGGAGCGAGCCGACCTCGACGAAGCGGCGCAGGCAGCACGGGATGCCCGCGCCCTGGCGATCGATGCAGGGCTGGGCCGCGAGCTGGCCGACGCTAGCGAACTACGGGGGCTCGTCGCCTACGCGCAGGGCCGGTGGCGGGAGGTCTTCGCCAACGACCTCATCGGGTCCGTCGAGACCACTCCCGAACTCACACCGTTCATCTACGACGCGAACCTGTGCATGAGCGAGTTCGCACTCCACGAGGCGGGTGGGCTCGCTGAGTTGACGTGGTTCGGCGAGGAGCTGCTGGCGGCGGCTGGTCGCAACGGATCGCTCCTGGCTCGCGCTGTCGGGCTGCTGCTCCGTGCCGAGGTGAACCTCCTGGGCGGCGATGACCCCGACACGGTGCGGACGGATCTACACCAGTCACGGTCCCTCCACGGGGCCGCGGGCGCCACATCGGGACGGGCGCTCGCCATCGAACGTCTGGCCCAGCTTGAAGGGCGCCTGGGCAACACCGACGTCGCCCACCAGCTGCACGAGGAGGCGCTCGAGCTGGCGCAGGACTCGGCGGTCGCCGGCCACCTGCTGCCGCTGATCTTCGGCGGCATGCTCGTCGACGTTCCGGTGGCGGACCGAGCACGCACCCTGGACCGGGCCGAGGACGAGCTCACCGGCATCGAGGCGTGCAAGCCGTGTTCGATGTCGTTCCACCTGGGTGCCGCGTGCGTCCACTCCGACCGCGGTGTCCTGGAGGCGGCACGCCGTCACCTCGACGCCGCCAGGGGCATCAGCGGCATGTGGCAGGGCGGTCCGTGGCACGCGGCCGTGGACG
>CAZSQF010000486.1:0-1861 GCA_964608935.1 uncultured Actinomycetota bacterium
CGGCCGGCTCGGCAAGAGTCTCGGGCCGCGCGGGCTCATGCCCAACCCCAAGTCCGGCACCGTGACCATGGACGTCGGCAAGGCGGTCAGCGAGATCAAGGCCGGGCGCGTCGAGTACCGCTCGGACCGCAACGGCAACGTGCACACCGTGCTCGGCAAGATCTCCTTCGAGGTCGACCAGCTCGTCGACAACTACGCGACGCTGCTCGAGGAGATCCTGCGGCAGCGTCCCGCGGCGGTCAAGGGCCGCTACCTGCAGACGGTGGCGGTGTCGACCTCGGCGAGCCCGAGCATCCGGCTCGACCCGTCCCGGTCGCGCGACCTGCAAGACGACGAGGAGTAGAACGCCCGGGCCGGCGGAGGTCGATGGCGGCGGGCTGCGAGCGGCTAGGCTCCGCCCGCCGGACGGACGAGGGACACCCAACGTGGCTGAGGCGACACCCGTGCTCGTGGCGTCGGCGGACGAGGGCACGCGCGCCCAGGTCCGGTTGACGCTCGGGGACGAACGCTTCGACCTGCACGAGGCATCCGACTCCGATGCCGCCGTCCACGTGATCGTCGGCAGCCAGCCCCGGTTGCTGGTGCTCGACCTCGCGCTGCCCGGCGCCGGGGCGCTCGCGATCGCCCGGACCGTCCAGGAACGCAGCGGCGATGATCGGCCCCGCATCCTGGTCCTGGTCCCGCGGGGCGAGTCGCTGCCCGAGTCGGCCCCGGGTGTCGATGCCACGCTGGCGATGCCGGCGACCTCCTTCGCCCTGCTGCGCAAGGTCGATTCGCTGCTCGAGGACGCCTGACCGGCGTGCGCCGGGAGCGCCCGGTTTCGACGGGTGGCGGCACGCCCGCTACGCTCCCGGCTGAGCCGAAGACCGCTGGACGCCCATCCGATGGGCCGAAGGTCGCGGCGGCGCCCCGAACCCGTGAGCGCTCCCGTGCGTCCCGCGCAGGTGACCAGATACGGCCACGGTGCCGTGCCTTCGTCCCTCTGCGCGTACGCCAGGGGGACTTCTTACGTGGTCGGGCACCGCGCACCGACGGCCCGTGGAACACCCCCGGAGGAACCCGTGCCGCGCCCCGACAAGGTGGCCGTCGTCGACGAGGTTGCACACAACCTGTCGGACAGTGCCGCGACGCTGCTGACCCATTTCCACGGCCTCACCGTGACCGAGATGGCCGAGCTGCGCGCGAGCCTGCGTGAGGCCAACGCCGAGATGCGGGTGGTGAAGAACACGCTGACGCGCCGTGCCGCTGCCGAAGCCGGCATCGACGGGCTCGCGGACCTGCTCGTCGGTCCGACCAGCCTGGTGTTCTGCCAGGAGGACCCGGTCGCACCGGCCAAGGCGCTGAAGGCGTTCGCGAAGGATCATCCGGGCCTCGTTCTGCGGGGGGGCTACCTCGACGGCGAGATCCTCGACGAGAGCGACGCGTCGAAGCTGGCCGACCTGGCCAGCCGCGACGAGCTGCTCGCCCGGCTCGCCGGTCTGCTGCACGGCGCGCTGGTGAACACCGCCCGCCTGCTCCAGGCCCCGATCGAGCAGCAGGCCCGCCTGCTCCAGGCGCTCGCCGACGCCGGCGGGGCCGCCGGGGAGGCGCCCGCCGAGGCGCCCGCCGAGGACATGGCCCCCGAGCCCGACACCGAGCCCGAGCCCGAGGCCGCCGGCGACGACACGACCCCAGCCTGAACCCGACCACCCGCGCCACCAGGAGGAACCCGATGGCGAAGCTGTCCACCGACGAGCTCATCGAACAGTTCAAGGAGCTCACGCTCATGGAGCTGTCCGAGCTCGTCAAGAAGTTCGAGGAGACCTTCCTCGATCTTCGACGCGGCGATCCCCCGCTCCGCCAGCGCCTCCTCCAACCGCCG
>CAZSQF010000487.1:0-1853 GCA_964608935.1 uncultured Actinomycetota bacterium
CGGCCGTGGTGTGCACGGACATCCGGTAGGTGATCGCCTCGATGAAGGTCGGGCCACCGCCGCGCCGCGCCCGCTCCACCGCCTCGCTGGTGACCCGGTAGACCCCCAGGATGTCGTTGCCGTCCACCTGGACCCCCGGCATCTCGTAGGCCACCGCCTTCTGGGCGATGGTGCGGGAGCGGGTCTGCTTCTCCCGTGGCACCGAGATGGCGAACTGGTTGTTCTGGCAGAAGAAGACCACCGGCGCCTGGAAGACGGAGGCGAAGTTCATGGCCTCGTGGAAGTCCCCCTCGGACGTGGCACCGTCACCGAAGTACACCAGCGCCACCTCGTCGGCGCCCTTCAGCCTGGCACCCCACGCCAAGCCGGTGGCGTGCAGCAGCTGGCTGGCGATGGGGATGCAGACGGGCAGGATGCGGGCGTCCTCGGGGATGCTCATCCCCTCCTCGTAGCCGGCGGCGTAGAGCAGATCGTCCTCCAGCCGCATGCCTCGCCAGACCAGCGCCGCGGTCTCGCGATAGGAGGGAACCAGCCAGTCGACGTCCCGCAGCACGAAGGCGCTGCCCAGCTGCGCCGCCTCCTGCCCTTTCACCGGAGCGAAGGTGCCGATGCGTCCCTGGCGCTGCAGGCGCAGGCGCCGCTCGTCGAACTCCCGAACCAGGACCATGGTGCGGTACAGCTCCACCAGATCCCCCGTGCTGATCTCGGGCTCCAGCTCGTAGTCGACGTTGGCGTCCTCGTCGAGGACCTGGAGGTACGGGATGTCGGGAAGCGGAGTGACCTTGCGGGACATACGGGGACCTCTTCCGGGCGCGACGGGAACCTGAGGACCGCGACGGGCTGCGGCACGGTACCGCCCCGACTGCGCGCCCCGGACCGTCGACGAACGACGGCCACACGGGCTCGGTGACGGTACGACCATTATAGATTGCCGCACCCGCCGCTGCTCAAATCGAAGTCGGCACCGGGTCCCGAGGCCACGGGCCGGGTAAGCTCGTATCGTGCCCGGAATGCGGTGGCCTGGAATCGTTCGCCATGACGCGAGCGGCGGTGCCGCGACACGCTCCAGAGCGGACCGGGCACGATCTCGATCTCCTCGAAGGGCCTCCAGGAGGATCCGGCCACCATGACGCTGCAGATCGGCTTTCTGCTCCTGCTCCTGGCCGCGATGGTGTACCTGTTCCTCACCGACAAGCTGCCTGTGGAGCTCACCGCCTTCATCGACCTGCTGATCATGGTGGTGACGGGCTACGTCCCCGTCGACGACGCCTTCACGGGATTTTCCTCTCCGGCGGTCATCACCATGTTCTCCATCTTCTTCGTCAGCGGGGCCATGCTGCACACCGGCGTGGCCGACATGATCGGCGGTCGCATCCACCGCTGGGTGGGCAGCAGGGAGGTTCCGCTCATCGTCGTGATCATGCTGGTGGCCGGCGGCCTGTCGGCGTTCATGAACAACGTCGCCGCCACCGCCGTGCTGCTGCCGGCGGTGGCGAGCATCGCCCGGCGGGCCCGCCTGTCGCCCGGCAGGCTCTTCATCCCCCTCTCCTTCGGGGCCCTCCTCGGGGGCACCACGACGCTGGTGGGGACGCCCCCCAACATTCTCACCGCCCAGGTCCTGGGCGAGCGCGGGCTGGAGCCCTTCGAGCTCTTCGACTTCACGCCCCTGGGCCTCGCCCTGCTGGCGACCGGGGTGGTCTTCATGGTGACGGTGGGGCGCCGCCTCCTGCCCTCGGGTCCATCCGAGGAAGGGGGCCGTCCCTCCAGGGGCCTCGCCCGGACCTACGGTATGGACGAGCGCATCGTGTCGATCGGCATCCCGGCAGGCTCTCGTCTCGACGGGTCCACCTTAC
>CAZSQF010000488.1:0-1850 GCA_964608935.1 uncultured Actinomycetota bacterium
CCCGCACCGGCGCCGCAGCCGCAGCAGGAACGGGACCGTGGCCAGCAGGCCGACGGCTCCGAACAGGGCCGTGCCGGCCACCCCGGAAACGATCGCAGCCCCCGCCAGTGGGCCGACGTGGTGCAGCACGTGCGGCGCGAGGCCCGTGATCGCGGCCCACACCGCCACCAGGGCGTTGCGCAGCCGTGCGATCGTCCGCCGGCCGAGGCCGAGCTCGTCGGCGCTCGCCACCTCGGCTGGGGCGGTCACGTGCTCGCCTGCACGGGATGCGTGGCTGCCGGTGGTGGGGGCGCGGGGAGACGACGGCAACGGGACGTGCGCGGTCATGGGTCATCGCAGCGCCTCGCGCCGAGACCGATACTCCTCGGTGTCGATCTCGCCCCGGGCGTAGCGCTCGGCCAGGATCCGCTCGGCGTCGCCGCGCCGGTCGCGGCCGCCCGTCCGGGTCACCGCGACCACGATCGCGACCACCGCCACGACCAGCAGCGCCCACCCGAGCAGATGCCAGCCCAGCATCCAGCCCCAGCCATCCCAGCCGGTCTGGTGCATCCACGGTCCCATCGCTACCTCCTTGGATCTCGTCGGTCGGCGTGCGGTCGACCCGTGCCTCGCTGCGTGGGACAGAGGGGCATGTGCGTCGGGCGCGTCGCAGTCGGGCCGGTGGTCCCGGGCATCAGCGGATGGTGCGAAGCAGGCGTTCGAGTCCCGCGAGGCGGTCGGCGCTGAGATCATCGGGTTGCTCGGCGGTGCACACGTGGGCTGCGAGCAGCCGGATGCGCACCGCGTCCAACGCGCGTGCGACCGACAGCAGCTGGGTCAGCACCTCATCGCAGCCGCGGTGGTCGGACAGCATCCGCCGCAGCCCCCCCACCTGCCCTTCGATGAGACGCAGCCGCTGGTCGAGATCGGGCACCCGGTCGGCGCACGGGTCGTGGCGTACGGCCGGTGAGGTGACATCACGGGAAGCCAGCATGGTCATCCCTCCGTGAAGGCGAGCCGTCCGGGCGTGCCACGACCCATGTCGGCCACAACGGTCAGTGTTCGTGGCCGCCGCAACAGCCTCCCCGATCATGCCCGCCGCCCCCGTCGTGGTCGGGCTCGGCGGCGCGATCGGCCATCGGCAGGTGCGCGTCGGCGGTGGGCTGGTCCGGGCCGCACATGCAGCCCTCGTGTCCGCAGCTCATCGTGATCAGCCTCTCGTCGGGTGTGCTGGTAGGGGTTCGTGGGTGGGTGCCGCGGTGAAGCGGTCGGGGTTGGCGATGAACGCGTCACGGCAGCCGTCGGCGCAGAAGTGGTAGGTCGTACCGTCGTGAGTGGTCGTGGCCGCCTCGGCCGGGTCGACGGTCATGCCACAGACCGGGTCGTGCACGCCGGCGGCGGCCTCCGAGGCGGGCTCGTCCTGGCCGACCTCGACGGTCGGGGCATCGCCGGCTGTGGCCGGCGGGGTGGCGAGCGACGGCGGGCGGTAGCGGCGCAGCCGGTTGGCGTTGCCGACCACCGACAGCGACGAGGCGGCCATCGCGGCAGCCGCGATCATGGGGTTGAGCAGCAGGCCGATGAGCGGGTAGAGCACGCCGGCGGCGATGGGGATGCCCAGCGTGTTGTAGGCGAACGCGAACACCAGGTTCTCCCTGATGTTGCGCATGGTTGCCCGCGACAGGGTGATGGCGGTGACGATGCCGCGCAGCTCCCCGGCGATGATGGTGATGTCGGCGGCCTCCATGGCGACGTCGGTGCCGGTGCCGATCGCGATGCCGACATCCGCCTGGGCGAGGGCGGGGGCGTCGTTGATGCCGTCGCCGACCATGCCGACCCGCTTGCCTTCGGCCTGGAGGCGGCGGACCTGGGCG
>CAZSQF010000489.1:0-1845 GCA_964608935.1 uncultured Actinomycetota bacterium
CGTCCTGTCCTTGGCCGTTCCGGTCGCGGTGATCGCCTTCGGTGTGTTCTTGGCCGTGAAGATCAATCGTCAGCAGGGCCGGCTCTCAGAGTTCGAGGCCCGCCTCCGCACGCTCGAGCACCCGAGCCATGGGGGACCGGACAGGTAGCGACTGTGCCATCGGGTCGGGGAGGCCCGGACATCGGAGCGAACCTCCTTGGCGTGGGGCCGTTTCCGCGGAAGCGGTTGCCGCCATCCGTTGACCCCGCGGCCTTACCGACCGCCGCCCGACGTGTCCGCGACTGCCGTCCCTCGCACCATCGCGGCACGGCACAGCGCCTGGTCGCCGGAAGCGAGAACGGTCTCGTCGCCCGCGACGCGTTCGAGTCCAGCCAGGTGCACAGCGTCGTAGCCCCGCAGGCCATGATGCTGGGCGAGCTCACCCGCGCGGAGAACGAGTGGGTCGTCGATGTCGATGCGGTCGAGTTGTGCGTACACGCCGTCGAGGGACCGGACCAGCCGTTCGAGCTGCGAGGGCGTGACCCGGCCGAGGCGCTCGGCCTGGGCCAGGGCAGCACGTGCTTCGGCGTAGACGAGTCGCACGGACACGACATGGTCGGCCTCGTCCCACAGGCGCCCGGCGATGGGCGAGCCGGGTTCATCGATGAGCAGTGGGATCAGCGCCGAGGTGTCGAAGTAGGCGATCACCGCCGCTGGTCCGCGACGAGGTCGCTGACGGTGCCCTTCGCCTTCGCCCGCCGTTGGGGACGCTTCCGGGCCGCGGAGGGCGCTGGCTCGATCAGGCCGTCACGGACCAGACGATCGAAAGGACGAGGCTGGTTCATGGGGAGGATCCGAGCGATGGCGGCACCACGGACGGTGACGACGAGTTCCTCGCCGGCGCGTACGCGGTCCAGGTAGCGGCTCAGATGATTGCGGAGTTCTCGGATGCCGGCCTCGGCCATGACTCCTCCAGGTGGTCACATTCGTGGACACATTGTAGCCACATGAGAGCGTTCGGCCATCAGTTGTCCGGGGCAGGTGAACGGGTCGTGCGTGTGGAACCTTCTCATGGATGGCAACGTCAGACGGGTCAACATGCGATCTGTGGTTTCGGTGATGTGGCGGGGAGCGCTGGTGGCGGTGGCCACGTGCGTGGTCTCGACCATGGTTGCGTCCGCCGCCTTCGCCCTGTGTGCCGAAGCCTCCGAGGAGCAGCACTTCGACCAGGCCACGATCGTGTTCGAGGGTGTCGCACAGCCCGGCGACAGCGTGGACGGGACACTGCTGTCGCCTGCCACGTTCCGGGTGGAGCGCTACCTCAAGGGCGACGGACCACCCGAGCTTCAGGTCACGACCGCCGTGTCGGACGCTGGCGGCGGCCTGTACGCGGGGCTCTCCACGGGGATCCATCCCTCCGCTGGGGAGCGGTGGCGCATCTTCGCCACCGGAGCAGCGGATGAGGTCCTTGCCACCAGCGCATGCCACGGGTCACGCCTGATCGCGGCCGCGAACGATGACCCGGGCGTGGCCGAGCCCGACGACCCGTCGCCGTTCATCCCGCTGCGGCTGACCCTCATCGCCGCCGCTGTCGCCGTGTCCCTGGCCCTGATCAGGCGGTGACATCGCCGAGGCGGGAGGCGGCGAGGCGCAGGTGGCGTTCCAGCAGGCCGGCGTCGCCGAGCCGGCGCTTGAGGGCCCGTTCCAGCCCCGCGATGGGCAGGAGGTTCTGCGGGGCCCGCGGGTCGCGGTAGGGCTGGCTGGCAAATCGGGGCAGGGTGAGGGCGGTGCAGTCGGCGAGGCGGACGACCTCAGGCAGGGACAGGTCCGCGGCCGCCTCGAGCCGGACCACCCCGGCCCACGGGT
>CAZSQF010000490.1:0-1831 GCA_964608935.1 uncultured Actinomycetota bacterium
CCGCCACGCACCGAGATGACGCTCCAGGCGCACGGCGAACGCCGTGGTTCGGCCACCTCGATCGTCGACGGTGACGCACGCCTCGCAAGCATCAGGCGTCGGATATCGAGCGGTGACCCCTCGAACGCGCGGGATCGACCCGACCGACCGCCCATCGAGCTGAGCCGCCAGCCGGCGCAGCGCTGCCGGGGCGACCACCGGCGCGAGCTGGCCGAGCGGCCGCCGGCCGGCCCTGACCTCGAGCCACGCACGCGTGAGCAGTCCCGCCAGGCGAGCCGGGTCCGGTCCCGGCGGCCGGCCGGCGATGGGACGGACCGTGTGCGCGGACGGTCGGCTCGGCACCCGGGTCATGGGCCTGCCTCCGCGGCGTCAACCGGTCGCGTGACCGTGTCCGGGAGCGGCGTCCCGACCACCACGAAGCCGTGGAGGTGCCGTCGCAACCACACCGGCCCCTCCACGACCGCCCCGCCGGGGGTGCGGGCCCGCACCTGGGCGATCCACGGCCATCCGTCGGCGTTGCCGAGCGTGAGCAACTCCACATCGAGGTAGCCGGCCGCGGTCAGCGCCTCGGCGGCTGCCAGCTGTTCCTCCGGGTCGCTGACAGGCTCCAGCTCGACCGTCACCGGTTCGAGGACCGGCTCGGGGAGCCACCACGGTTCGCCGGCCGGGTGGACACCGTCGTCGAGCATCAACGGGACGGCGAGCCGACGAGGCGTGGCCGCGAGGCCGTTCGCGTCGGGCTCGAGAACGATCGCCGTCAGCGTCACAATGGCCGCCCCGGCGTCCGGTCGCTCGATCGCCTCGACCACGAGGTGTTCCGCGTAGCCGTCGGGGTAGGGGTCGAAGCCGTTGATGGGCAGGATCGGATCGACCCCCGTGAGCCAGGCTCGGGCGACGAGCACAGCGACCGCGGCCACATCGCCGTCACCGACCCCCATCCGCCAATCACCGCGGATCTCGGTGAGGGACAGGACCTCCACAGGATCGGTGGCCTCGTCTGCGTCGTCGGTCGCCACCGCCGCAGGCTGCGGCGGCTCGTCGGCCGCAACGGGGTCGGCCGCCGTCTCACCCACGGGCTCGGGCACCTCGCCCGCCTGACGCACCACGAGCAACACCACGACCAGCCACGGCACGGTCGCGGCCGCCAGCAAGAGCCGGATACGCCGTCGCCCGTCTCCGCGCGCGAGCCCGTCCTCATCGTCGAACCACGGGGAATCCCTGTCGTCCATCGTTGTCCCATCCGCTGTGGGCATCCCGGACCTTCCCGACCTTCAACATATCTTTTCATGCTGTTTCATTCTGTCTGGTGTGCATCGGCGCTGTGGATGTGTGCGCCTGGGAGCACGGACGGCGGGCGACCCTCGCGCGGGGTCACGGATCCCGATGGGGCGACGCGAGCGCGTACCCTTGGCGGGCCGCCCCCTCCAACGCACGTTCTGACGAGGAGCCCGCAGCCAGGTGACGGACGCCAACACCGCAGGCGATGTCGGCGACGGTGTGCAGGCCGATGGTTCGATCGTCCGCCAGGAGCTGACGGACGCCGAACGACGGGAGCGCTTCGAGACCGAGGTGCTCCCGCACGTCGATCGGCTGTACTCCGCCGCCCTTCGCTACACGCGCGATCCGAACGACGCCGAGGACCTCGTCCAGGAGGCGATCGTCAAGGCGTTCCGGTCGTTCCACCAGTACCGGCCCGGGACGAACCTCAGGGCCTGGCTGTACCGGGTGCTGCACACGACCTACATCTCGATGTACCGCAAGGCGCAGCGCCGCCCCCAGGAGTCGCTCCAGGACGAGATCGACGACTTTTCCTTCTACGACCAGCTGGCTC
>CAZSQF010000491.1:0-1831 GCA_964608935.1 uncultured Actinomycetota bacterium
CGGCGAGGCACGACTCGACCAGCGTGACGAGCATGCCGCCGCCGGACACGTCGTGGGCGCTGTGGAGCAGTCGCTCACGGGCCGCCACGTGCAGGACCTCGGCGACCGCCGCCTCGACATCGAGGTCGACCGGGGCGAGCACGCCACCGAGGGGGAGGTCGAGGTAGCGCTGGAGCTCGCTGCCCGCGAGCCCCGGCACGGTGAGCCCCCCGACGCAGAACACGATGTCGCCCTCGTCCTCGAACCCGATGCCGAGTGCGTCCTCGGCGTCGTCGAGCACCCCGAGCACGCCGACGACCGGCGTGGGGTCGATCGCCCGACCGGAGGTCTCGTTGTACAGCGACACGTTGCCGCCGGTCACCGGCACCCCCAGCGCCGCACACGCCTCACCCATGCCCGCGATCGACTCGGCGATCTGCCACATGATCTCGGGCCGTTCGGGATTGCCGAAGTTGAGGCAGTTGGTCGAGCCGATCGGGCGCGCCCCCACCGCGGCGACGTTGCGCACCGCCTCGGCGACGACCCGCCTGGTGCCCTCGCGCGGATCGAGCTCGCACCACCGGCCGTTGCCGTCCGTCGCGCATGCGACCGCCTTGCGGCTGCCGGGCAGCCGGACCACGCCCGCATCGCCCATGCCGGGCGCGAGCACGGTGCCGGCACGCACCAGCTGGTCGTACTGCTCCCACACCCACCGCTTGGACGCGACGTTCGGCGAGCGCAGGAACGCCAGCACGAAGGCGTCGAGGTCGGCGCCCGCGACCGCATGGAGGTCGACCGACTCGGCGTCGACCGCGGCGTAGTCGTCCAGCCAGGCAGGGCGCGAGCGGGGACGGTCGTAGGTCGGGCCCTCGTCCGCCAACGACCGCGCCGGCACGTCAGCGACGACCTGGCCACCCCGCGTCAGCACCAGCCGGTCCCCGTCGACGACCTCGCCGACCACCGACGCCGGCACGCCCCACTTGTCGGCCACCGCGAGGACCTCATCGAGACGTTCGGGAGCAGTCAGCGCCAGCATGCGCTCCTGGGACTCGGAGCACAGGATCTCCCACGACTCCATCGACGGCTCGCGCAGGTGGACGGCGTCGAGGTCGACCGCCATCCCCATCGACGCCTTCGACGCCATCTCCGCGGTGGAGCACGCGATGCCCGCCGCCCCCATGTCCTGGATGCCCGACAGCAGGTCCCGCTCGTAGAGCTCGAGGCAGCACTCGATCAGCAGCTTCTCGGCGAACGGGTCACCGACCTGGACGTTGGGGCGCTTGTCGTCGCGGCCGGCGTCGAACTCCTGGCTCGCGAGCACCGATGCCCCGCCGATCCCGTCCCGCCCCGTCGCCGATCCGAGCAGCACCGCAACGTCGCCGGCCGCCTCCGCCCGGGCCAGCTGCAGCCGGTCGCGCCGCAGCACCCCGACAGCGAGGACGTTGACGAGCGGATTGCCGGCGTAGGTGTCGTCGAACACGGTCTCGCCGCCGATGTTGGGCACGCCGACGCAGTTGCCGTAGCCGCCGACCCCCCGCACGACCCCGTCGACGAGGTGGCGCTGGGCCGCGACGGGCTCGCGCCAACGGCCGGCGCCGTCGGTCCAGCCACCCGGGTCACCGAACCGCAGCGGGTCCATGATCGCGATCGGGCGCGCACCCATGGTGAAGATGTCGCGCAGGATGCCGCCGACGCCGGTCGCGGCCCCCTGGTAGGGCTCGACGTAGCTCGGGTGGTTGTGCGACTCGATCTTGAAGGCGACCGCCAGCCCGTCACCGACATCGACCACGCCGGCGTTCTCGCCGGGGCCGACCAGCACGTGGGGCCCGTCGGTCGGCAGCGCCCTCAGGTG
>CAZSQF010000492.1:0-221 GCA_964608935.1 uncultured Actinomycetota bacterium
GGCGGCGAGGACGAAAAACGTAGCGCCCCACAGGGTGTCGGGCCGGGTGGTGAACACCGGAAATTCCTGGATCTCATCGCTGCCGTCGATCTTGAGCTCGAAGACCACCTCGGCGCCCTCGCTGCGCCCGATCCAGTTGCGCTGCTGTGTCAGGATCGACTCATCCCATTCCAGGCCTTCCATGTCGTCCAGCAGACGGTCCGAGTAGTCGGTGATCTTGA
>CAZSQF010000492.1:231-1830 GCA_964608935.1 uncultured Actinomycetota bacterium
AGGAACCATTGGGTGAGATCCCTTACCTCGGGTTCGGTGCCGCACCGCCAGCAGACCCCTGTGGATATCTGCTCCTTGGCTAAGACCGTCTTATCCACCGGGCACCAGTTCACCGGGGAAGTCTTGCGGTACGCCAAACCCCGCTGGTACATCTGCAGGAAGATCCACTGGTTCCACCGGTAGTAACTCGGCTCGCAGCTGATTACCTCCCGCGCCCAGTCGTAGGAGTAACCCAGGCGGATGAACGAGGAGCGCATCTTGGCGATATTGGACAGCGTCCATTCGTGCGGGTGGACGCCCCGTTTAATCGCGGCATTCTCAGCCGGCAGACCGAAGGCGTCGTAACCCATGGGATGCATGACCAGGTACCCACGCATTCGCCAGTACCGGGCCATGGCATCGGCGATCGTGTAGTTCTCTACATGGCCCATGTGCAGGTCGCCCGACGGGTACGGGAACATCTCCATGACGAAGCGCTTGCGCCGGCCCGCAGGGTTGTCCGGCACGGAAAACACCTGCTGGGACTCCCAGGTTTGGGCCCAGTGCTCTTCGAATTCGTGTGGATCGTAGCGTTCGGAGGTAGACATAGTCCCTAAGTTACAGCACCAACCCGCAGCTTCGCCCTCGACGTGCGCACCGCTAGGTGTCCTCGGGGCGGGAGACGTAGATGTTGGCGGCCAGCTCCGGGCCTATCGAGTAACTCTTGCCGCCCAAATTGATCCAAATCGGTCCGCCGAAGGGCTCTATGCGCTCCACCTCGATCAAGGCCCCCGGATACAAACCCAAAGTGGACAGGTACCTAAGCGCCTCCGGGTCGCGGTCGGAGACCCGCTCGACCTTGGCCGGCCCCGGCTCCAAGCCCAACAGCGGTTCAAACTTCAGCTCTTCGTGTCTTCCCCGCTTGGGAGGGATCGGATCGCCGTGCGGATCGTGGGTGGGGTTGCCCAGGATGAGCGCGATGCGGTCCTCCAGCTCCTCCGAGATGACATGCTCGAGAACCTCGGCCTCATCATGCACCTTGTCCCACGACATGCCCAGGTTCTTGTGCAGATAGGCCTCCAGCAGCCGGTGATGGCGAATGACCTCCAGAGCCAGCAACTCCCCGGACCGGGTTAGCTCCACCCCCCGGTACCGCCGGTAGGTGACGTAGCCTCCTCCGGCCAGCCTTTTGAGCATGGAGGTAACCGACGCCGCGCTCACACCCAGCCGGCCGGCAATCGCAGAGGTGGTTACGTCCGAGCCGTCGGCGGAAAGCGAGTAGATGGCTTTCAGGTAGTCCTGAACCGCCTCGGTGGTATCGGTGAGTCCCGTCATGACCTAAACTCCCGGCAGCATACGCGGCTGCCGGACTCCCTGAACAGCAAGGGACACTAAGAGGGCAACCAGTATCAACTTACCACCGGGTCAATTGTGGCCGCCAGATTCCTCAGTGCCGGGCGCGGCATGGGTAACATTGGCCTCCATGGCCACCACGCCGCCTTCCTCCCCCAACTCGCGAAGAGTACGCAACGCCGCACTGGCATCGCTGGTGATAACGGTGCTGATGGTGGCCGCCAAGCTCTTGGTCGGACTGGCCACCGGCAGCCTGGCCGTCCTCTC
>CAZSQF010000493.1:0-1824 GCA_964608935.1 uncultured Actinomycetota bacterium
CCGTCGTCGCCGGTGATGCCGGCGCGGTCGAACACGAACACCACGTGCTCGTCGTACAGCCCGACGTCGAGGTTGGCCTGGTCGAACCCGCGCGCGAAGAAGGTCGAGTACACCGCCACGACCGGGAGGCGCCCGCCCTTGGCGAGCCCGGCTGCCGCGGTGATGGCGTGCTGCTCGGCGATGCCGACGTCGAGCACCCGGTCGGGATGGCGCTCCGCCAGCGGGAGGAGCCCGGTGGAGCCCGGCATCGCGGCGGTGACCGCGACGATCTCGGGGCGCTCCTCGGCGAGCTCGACCAGGGTGTCGCCGAACGCGCCGGTCCACTTGCGTCCCCGCCGGGCCGGCGGGCGGCCGGTGGCGATGTCGAACGCCGAGGTGTCGTGCAGCTTCTTCTCGGGATCGGTCTCCGCCGGCGGGTAGCCCTTGCCCTTCTGGGTCAGCACGTGCACGAGCACCGGCGTGTCGATCCGGGCCGCGGTCGTGAACGCGTGCTCGAGCCGCTCGACGTCGTGGCCGTCGTAGGGGCCGAGGTAGCGCACGCCGAGCGCCTCGACGAAGGCCTGGAGCGCGGGCGCCTCGGACACCGCCGCCTTGATCCCCTCGAAGCCGGCATCGGTGAGCCGCTCGACCCGTGGGAGCCGGGACAGCATGCGGTCGAGCCGGCCGCGCCAGGTCCGGTACCGCGGGTCGGTGCGCAGGTCGGCCACCCGCTCGGACAGGCGGCTGACGGTCTCGGCGTAGGACCGGCCGTTGTCGTTGAGGACGATGATGGCCGGCAGCCGGTGGTGGCCGAGGTTGTTCAGCCCCTCGTAGGCCATGCCGCCGGTCAGCGCCCCGTCCCCGACCACGGCCACGACGAGCAGCCGGGCGTCGGCGGGCAGGTCGAGCTGGGCCCGGGCCAGCCCGAACGCCCACGACAGCGCGGTCGATGCGTGGCTGTTCTCCACCACGTCGTGCTCGGATTCCTGGCGGCTCGGGTAGCCCGACAGGCCGCCGGCCTGACGGAGGGTGTCGAACATCTCGCGCCGGCCGGTGAGCATCTTGTGGACGTACGCCTGGTGGCCGGTGTCCCACACGAGCACGTCGCGGGGCGACTCGAACACCCGGTGGAGCGCCAGCGTCAGCTCGACGGCGCCGAGGTTCGACCCGAGATGCCCCCCGACCTGCGACACCGCAGCGATGATCGACTCCCGCAGCTCGTCGGCGAGCTGGGGGAGGTCGTCGGCCGGAAGGGCCTTGAGGTCAGCGGGCGACCCGATGTGCTCGAGCACCACGTCGGCTCCTCGTTCGCCGGGTGGTCGGTGCCGGTCGGCAAGGGTAGGTCACGACACGGCCACGGCGGACCCGGTGGCGATCAGGCGCGCGGCGCGCCCCCTCAGCCGTCGCCGCACGATAGCGAGGGCATGCGGACAGACCCAGGGCCGAAGGTCAGTGGTCTCGATCGCTGCGGATCCGTTCCGCCATGATGTCGAGGTCGCGCTGGAAGCCGCGGCGGAACATCGGCCGGATGAGCGGGAACAGGACCCGCATCACCCCGGCCGGCTCGACGTTCCAACGGTGCGTGACCCGCGTGCCGCCCTCCACCGGCTCATGCAGCGTCACCCACCGGCCGCCCAGCAGACTGTCGAGCGTGTCGTCCTCGGCGCGGAATGGCGGCTCGTACACGACATAGTCGGAGCGGTGGCTGGCGCGCATCGGCCCCATACGGTTGGACATGACGTACTCGGGCGTCCCGTTCTCACGCATGCGGTAGTCGCGGACCTCCGCGACCGCATCCGACAACCGCACCCAGTTCTGCATGTCGTCGCCGAAGAAGGCCTCCCA
>CAZSQF010000494.1:0-1804 GCA_964608935.1 uncultured Actinomycetota bacterium
ATGGGGTCGCCCCGTCACGACCCGCCGCACGTGCCGGCGCTGCGCGCCGCGGGCGTGGACGGCGACCTCATCGCCGCCGTGCACCGGCCGATCGGGCTCGACATCGGCTCGAAGACCCCGCCGGAGATCGCGTTGGCGACGCTGGCCGGACTGGTCGCTGACCGGCACGGCAAGGCCGGTGGCTTCCCGGCCACGACCGCCGCGGCGTAGCGCCGGCGCCGGCACGCACGTCCGACGCCGGGGACGCGCGCAGCGCCGACGTCAGCCGGTCTCGCCGTCGATGACGAGGCCGTCGAGGGCGATCTCGACCATCGCGTCGAAGGTGGTCTGGCGCTCCTGGGAGGTGGTCTGCTCACCGGTGCGGATGTGGTCGCTGACGGTCAGGATCGTCAGCGCCCGTGCGCCGTGCTCGGCGGCGACGCCGTACAGGCCGGCGGCCTCCATCTCGACCGCGAGGACGCCCATCTTCTCCATGACGTCGAACAGGCCGTCACGAGGGTCGTAGAACAGGTCGGCGCTGTGGACGTTGCCGACCCGGACCGCCGTCGGGTGACGCTCGGCGGCGGTGGCGGCGGCGCGGAGCAGGTCGAAGTCGGCGATCGCGGCGAAGTCCAAGCCGGCGTAGCGGGCGCGGTTGACCTGTGAGTCGGTGCACGCGCCGGCGGCGAGGATGACCTCGCGCAGCGCGATGTCGCGGTGGACGGCGCCGCACGAGCCGACGCGCACCAGCCGCTTCGCGCCGTACTGCGTCACCAGCTCGGTGGCGTAGATGGACGCCGACGGGATGCCCATCCCGGTTCCGAGGACCGAGACCGGCATGCCCTGGTAGGTGCCGGTGAACCCAAGGGCGTTGCGGACCGAGTTCACGAGGCTCGGGTCGTCGAAGAAGGTCTCGGCGATGTGCTGCGCGCGGAGCGGGTCGCCGGGCAGCAGGACCGTGTCGGCGAACTCGCCGGGCTCCGCGCTCAGGTGGGGGGTCGGCACGTCGGGCTCCTCACGGATGGGGGGTCTTGGCCGGCTCGGCGGTGGGCGGGGAGGGAGGCTAGGGGTCGAGGTCGCCGAGCACCTCGTCGGTGTGCTCACCCAGCCGGGGTGGCGGCTGTGCGGCGCGTCGCCCCGAGGCCGACCAGCCGACCGGCGAGCCGGGCAGGTCGAGGTCGCCGGCGGTCGGATGGGTGACGTGGTCGATCAGCCCGAGGTGCTCGAGCTGGTCCCAGGCATAGACCTGGTCCATGGTCCGGATCCGGCCGGCGGGCACGCCGGCCTCGTCGAGCCGCGGCATCCAGGCGTCGACGGTCTCGTCGACCAGCGCGGCGTTGATGTCGGCCTCGAGCTCGTCCCAGTTGGTGACCCGTTTGCGGTTGGTGGCGTAGCGCGGGTCTGAGGGGTCGAGCCCGACCAGCGGGGCGAACCGGCGCCACAGCCCCTCGGATCCGACCGCGATGTTGATGTAGCCGTCGGCGCACGTGAACGCCCCGTACGGGGCGATGCTGGGGTGGCGGTTGCCGCCCGGCCCGGGCACCTCGCCGCCGATGGTCCAGCGCGTGCCCTGGTAGGCGTGGACGGCCACGGCGGCGGCGAGCAGCGACGTGGTCACCCGCTGTCCCTTGCCGGTGCGCTCGCGATCGTGGAGCGCGGCGACCACCCCGTAGGACCCGAACATGCCCGCGAGGATGTCGGTGATCGGCACCCCGATCTTGATGGGTGGTCCGCCGACGGGGCCGGTGATGCCCATGAGGCCGCCCTCGCCCTGGATGATCTGGTCGAACCCGGAGCGGTGCCCGTCGGGGCCGCCCTCGCCGAA
>CAZSQF010000495.1:0-1792 GCA_964608935.1 uncultured Actinomycetota bacterium
GCCTCGAGAAACTTCTCGAGTGGAGCCGTGAGACCCTGGCCGACTTCTCTCTCAAGGACAAGATCCGCTCGGACGTTGCCGAGGGCATGGAAAAGACGCAGCGCGACTTCCTCCTTCGTCAGCAGATGGATGCGATCCGCAAGGAGCTGGGCGAGGAGGGCGACGACGTGGTCGCCGAGTACCGGGCGCGCTTTGAGAAGATCGAGATGCCCGACGACGTCCGCAAGGAGGTCAACAAAGAGCTCGACCGGCTGGAGCGCACCAGCGCTCAGAATCCGGAGCAGGGCTACATCCGCAACTACCTGGACTGGATGGTCGAGCTGCCGTGGGACAAGCGGTCCGACGACGAGTACGACATCGCCCAGGCCCGGGAGGTGCTCGACGCCGATCACACGGGGCTGGAGGACGTCAAGGACCGCATAATCGAGTTCCTGGCGGTGAAGAAGCTTCGTGACGAGCGGGGCCTCGGTACGGAAGTCGGCGGTCGAGGCATGGGCGCCATCATCACATTGGTGGGTCCCCCGGGGGTCGGCAAGACCTCGCTGGGTGAGTCTGTGGCTAGGGCTATGGGCCGCAAGTTCGCCCGCGTGTCGCTGGGCGGCATCCACGACGAGGCGGAGATCCGCGGACACCGCCGTACCTACGTCGGGGCGATGCCGGGCCGTCTGGTTCGAGCCTTGAAGGAGGCCGGCACCAAGAACCCGGTGATCATGCTCGACGAGATCGACAAGGTGGGCGCGGATTGGAGAGGCGACCCCTCCTCGGCTTTGCTCGAGGTGCTGGACCCGGCGCAGAACCACTCGTTCCGGGACCACTACCTGGACGTGGATCTGGATCTGTCCGACGTGCTGTTCATACCCACGGCCAACGTTTCGGAGACCATCCCGGCGCCTTTGCTGGACCGGATGGAGATCGTGCGGCTGGACGGCTACACCGAGCAGGAAAAGCTCGACATCGCCCGTAACCACCTGATGAAGCGCCAGGTTGAACGCAACGGCCTGAGAGAGGGCGAGGTCGAGATCACCGACGATGCCCTGCGCAAGATAATCGGCGACTACACGCGGGAGGCCGGTGTTCGTAACCTCGAGCGGGAGATCGGCAAGGTGCTGCGTAAGGCGGCAACCTCCATCGCTTCCGGCACGGTAGAGCCCCCGTTGAAGGTGGACCGCGACCAGGTCAAGGAGTACCTGGGCAAGGTCAAGTACTTCTTCGAGGGCGCGGAGCGCACCGGTCAGCCGGGTGTGGCCACCGGGCTTGCCGTCACAGGGCACGGAGGAGACGTGCTGTTCATAGAAGCTACCGAAATGGCCGGCAAGGAAGGCCTGACGCTGACCGGTCAGCTGGGAGACGTCATGAAGGAGTCGGCGCAGATTGCGCTTAGCTACGTGCGCTCCCACGCCGACAAGCTGGCGATCGCCGGCGGCTTCGACAACCGTGCGTTCCACCTCCACGTGCCGGCGGGTGCGGTGCCCAAGGACGGTCCGTCTGCCGGTACGGCGATGACCACGGCCTTGATCAGCTTGCTGACCGGCCGGCCGGTCAAGGGGACGGTAGCCATGACCGGCGAGGTCACGCTGCAGGGCAACGTGCTGCCGATCGGTGGGGTCAAGCAGAAGGTGCTGGCGGCCCACCGGGCGGGCTTCACGGACGTGATCCTGCCGTACCGCAACGAGGCGGATCTGGAGGACGTGCCGGACAGTGTGCTCGCAGAGATAAAGGTGCACCTGGCCAAGCGGATGGTAGATATCATCGACATCGCTCTGGAGCCCGCCGAGCGGGAGAAGGCAGCTTA
>CAZSQF010000496.1:0-1789 GCA_964608935.1 uncultured Actinomycetota bacterium
CCTGCAGGCGGGACCCGACCGCGTCGTTGCGGGCGTCGAGCTGCTCGGCGCCGGCGCGGGCCTGCGTCCCCAGCTGCTCCGACGCCAGCGTCACCACCGACCGCACGGCCTCGTGGAGGGACCGCTCGCGCTGGTCCTCGAACGCCCGTCGCTGCGCCTGGAGCTCGCTCCGCAGCTCGTCGACGAGCGACGCGTCGTCGGCGCGGCGCCGGCCGGTGACGACCACGGCCACGGCGGCGCCGAGCCCGGCGGCGAGCAGGGCGAGCAGCAGCAGCTCCACGTGCGGAAATCCTCGTCTGGCATCGGCGGCGATGTCAGGATGGACCGTACGACCCGGGTGCGACAGGACCGAGGACGTACTGCGGTCCGCGCGACCTGCCACGGGTCGACCTCCACGACGAATAGGATCGAAGGACGCCGGGCGGACCACCATCGGAGTACCCATGACGCTGTGGGTGGTCGGGCCGCTGGCCGCCACCATCGTGTTCGTGGGGTTCATCGACGTCGTGCTGCTCACGCGGGGCAGCCTGGCACCGCGCCTGCTGCGCCCGGGCCCGCTCCGGCGGCTGCTTCGCAAGGTCCGTGCCGTGTCGCAGCGGGCCGTGGCGGCGATCGCCGCCTGGCCGCACGTGCTGCTGCGCGTTACGCGTGCGGACCTGCGGATCCCCGTCGCCACGACACCGACCCAGACCGTCGCCCGTTGGGGATCGGGGGCCCTCCGGCGCTACGACCCGCCAGGGGTCGGTGACGAATCGCCGGACCGACCCGCGGTGCTCCTGGTCCACGCCCTGGTGACCCGCCCGTGGATCCTCGACCTCGTCAGGGAGCGCAGCCTCGTCGGCGACCTGCTGGCCCGCGGCCACGACGTCTACCTGCTGGACTGGGGCGACCCGGGGCCGGCCGAGGCCGCCTTCGGCCTCACGGAGGCGGTCGAGGTGCTCCTCGGGGCGGAGGCCGTGGTGCGCCGCACCGGCCCCGCGCGGCGGCTGCACCTCGTCGGGTACTGCTCGGGAGCCTCGGTCGTCACGGCTCGCCTTGCCTCGACCGACCACGCCGACGTGGCGTCGTTCACGGCCGTGGCCGCGTCGATCGGCGCATCGGGGGGCATGGCGGCGTGGATCGCCGACCCGGCCTTCCGACCGGCATGGCTGCTCGACGGTCGCGGGCTCGTCCCCGCCCCGCTGATCCGTGAGGCCTTCCACTGGATGCGTCCCCGTGCCCTGCGCTCCGTGCTGGCGCGGGCGCGCACACGCGACCCGCGGCGTGGCGCGGTCGCGGACGCCCTGACCCGCTGGCTGTGGGAACAGCGACGGCTCCCGGGCCAGATGCTCTTCGACCTCGTCCACCTCGCCCGCACGGACGACCTGTCGTCGAGGGGACGGGCCACCGTCGCGGGCCTGACGATGGACCTCACCACCATCGACACGCCGGTCCGCCTGGTGGTCGGTTCCCGTGACCACCTCGTCCCCCTGTCGTCGTCCCTGGTCCTGAACCGGTTCGTGGTGGCAGACACCGTGGTCGCCGACACCGGACACGTGGGGCTGCTCGTGGGTGCGGCCGGCCCCGACCTGACGTACCCGGCCGTGGGTGACTGGATCGAGGCCCACGATCGACCACGCGAGCGCCTGCCCACGGGTTGACACCCGACGGGCCGGCAGGCGTCCGGGTACTGACCAGTAGGCTCGGCCGCACCCCTGCCACCGTCCATCGGATGGGCGGCTCGGTTGACCATGATGAACCCGGCCGCACACTCGACGTGGGTGGGTGGCCGCCCCGGATCGAGGTCGAG
>CAZSQF010000497.1:0-1787 GCA_964608935.1 uncultured Actinomycetota bacterium
CCGCCAGCCGTGCGAGCACGCCCGGCAGGTGGTCCAGCAGGTCACGGGCCGTCCCGCGGCCGCCGGCTGCCCGCCCCGCTGCCTCACCGGTCAGTCCGTGCACCGCGACCACGCCGGCCACGATGCGTGCCGTCTGGTCCCGCTCGAGGGTCGGGTCAGACGCGAGCCCGCCGCCGAGCATCCCCGCCAGCACGTCGCCGGTGCCGCCACTGCCCAGCGCCGGCCCCCCGCTCGTGGCGACGCCGACCGGGCCCTGCGGCGGCACGCAGAGGGTGCTCGGGCCCTTGGCGACGACGTGGGCGCCGGTGATCGACGACAGCTCCAGGGCGGCTGCGGCGCGGTCGGCGGCCACCTCCTCGACCGCCACCTCCAGCAGGCGGGCCAGCTCTCGCTCGTGCGGCGTCAGCACCAGCACGCACGGGCGACCGGCCAGGGCCGCGGCATCGTGGCGGAAGACGTTGAGCCCGTCGGCGTCCAGCACCACCACCCGGCGGCGGCCGTCCACGGCCGGCGCGTCCAGGGCCGCCTCCACGACCTCACGCGTGCCGTCCTGGTGGCCGAGCCCGGGGCCGACGACCGCGGTGTCGGCATCGGCCAGCACCTCGCGCAGGGCATCGATCGACGCCCTGGCGGGCCCGCCGACCGCGTCCTGCGCAGGCGGCAACGACTGCACCATCAGGCCGGGGTCCAGCGCCAGGACCGGCACCGGGTCGGCAGACGTCGCCACGGTCACCAGCCCGGCGCCGATGCGCAGGGCCGCACCGGCGCACAGTGCCGCCGCGCCGCCGTAGCGCTGGGAGCCGGCCAGCACCGCCACGCGCCCCCGCGAGCGCTTGTCATCGCCGGGTGTCCACGGATGCGGGACCGCGAGCTCACGCCCGATGACGTGCCACGCACGCTCACGATCGGGCAGCTCCCACCGTGGGCCCAGGTCGGCCACGACGACCTCCCCCACGCGGGCGGCGCCGGGATGCAGGTGCAGGCCGCGCTTGGCGGCGCCGAAGGTCACGGTCAGGTCTGCGTCGACGACCAGGTCGGCGTCGGCCACCGCACCGGTGTCAGCGTCCACGCCGCTGGGCACGTCGCAGGCCACCACGGCCGCCTGCTGCCCCCACTGCCGGATCGCGCGCACGGCCGGCGCCACGTCGTCGCGGGGGGCCCCGCGGGCACCGGTGCCGAGCACGCAGTCGACCACGACATCGGTCGGCAGGCGCTGCCCCCAGGTCGTGTCCAGCAGGCCCTGGCCCCCGGCGAACGGGGCCGCCCTGCCGCCGCTGGCCAGCCACGCGGCCCGCGCCGCGGCGCTGTGGTCGGACGTCTCCACCTCCAGGCCGTGGGCCGCGACGACGCCCACCGACGCGCCCCGGTCCCGCAGGCGTGCGGCGCAGACCCAGCCGTCGCCGCCGTTGTTGCCCTTGCCCACCACCACGGTCACCCGGCGGCCGTACACGCCGCCGGTGCGCTCGCGCAGGAGGTCGGCCACACCGCGGGCGAGTGCACCACCGGCACGGGTGAGCAGCCCCTCCCAGGTGTCGCCGCGCGCGACCGCTGCCCGGTCCGCCTCCCCGGCCTCGGCACCGGTCAGCAGCGCCGACGACCAGCGAGGTGGGTGGACGGAACGCACGGCCGACGTCACTCGACCGTGACGGTCTTGGCGAGGTTGCGCGGCTTGTCGACGTCCTCGCCGCGGGCCACCGCGAGGTGGTAGGCGAACAGCTGCAGCGGCACGGTCGCCAGGATCGGCGCGGCCAGGACGTGGCTCGGCTCGGGCAGGGTCACGACGTCGT
>CAZSQF010000498.1:0-1784 GCA_964608935.1 uncultured Actinomycetota bacterium
CTAGCTCCCGACTCCACCGTCCCATGAAGCGCTCGTATGCACTCGCACTTTCCCACAGGTCCTTCGGAGAATCGTCACGTACCATGGTCTGTTGTGCCGTCTACTACTGATTATTCTCCCTCAAGCGGAAATGGAAAGCGCCCGTCAGCAGGATAACACGAGGGCAAGATTACGGAAAAGCTTGAGTTCTTTCCATCGCAAACAGGTCTTCGGCCAGTCTGTATAGGTATAGCGTAGGGAATCGCGTATCGACAAAAGAAGAAACGCTCCCCGCCTCCCTCGATATATCATGGGCTTACCAAGAGGGCATCTAAAAGTACAGCGTACGGGATTTGGAGACGATTAACCCCTTCTACTCGAGGGATACCGCGACGATCGGTGCCATCGAATGTAATCGAGACGAAGAAATGTGGGCACTCGGGCAGCCTCGTACGTAGGGAGCGCCGTTTAACGGAGGTGCTTCAGGCGCGGAGGGCGTCTCCGCATTCAGACCGTGAAGGCGGCCAATAACGAGGACGGGGAGTTAGTTCGTGTCCTGCATAAACTGCTCGGCACCTTTCGCAACCGGAATTATGAGCGCGCGTCGCGCGAACGCTCGACGATCTCGATATCGACTCCATGGTGACGGGGTCCATCGCGTCGGGTCTTCAGCGAGAGCACAGGTCGACGCATGAAATCGACGTAGCCGTCTCAATTCAGGAGGACATCGGTATACCGCTCGGTTCTTGATTAGCGGCCGCCTTGACTGAATGTCGGGTGAGTGTCGGGTTCTTGTGGTGGCATCGGCTATCTGTCCCCAGAATATTAGGGGCGCAGAACCCATCACCAGAATTCCGTGAGCCCCGATGAAGAGATTTACTTACCTCGTTCTTATGCTCCCATGCCTGTGCCACCTGTCCTTCGCCCAGACGCCCGAAGCGGAAACGACGGATCAATTTTTCGACATCCTCGCCGAACACGATCTGGCCATGGGAAGCCTGGCCATTTCCGTCGATGGCGTTCCCGACTTTCAACGGGCGCTCGGATATGCCGTCATCAATCAGAACCGGACCATACCTGCAACCACTGATACGCCGTACCGAATCGGATCCGTCAGCAAGCTCTTCACCGCGGTCATCGTTTTCCAGCTGGTCGAGGAGGGCACGCTTTCTCTGGACGACACGCTGGAGAGGTATGTGCCCGGCATTCCCGGATCAGATGAGATTTCTTTGATGGATCTGCTGTACCACCGGAGCGGACTTCCGAATTATACGGACGCGCCAGATTTCAGCGAGTGGCGAGATGAACGGAAGTCAAGAAACGAGCTCATCCGAATGATCTCCGAAATGAGCCGGAATGCGACAGGTAAATCCGGATACGAATACTGCAATACCAACTATCTGCTTCTAAGCTACATCATCGATGACGTCTCCGGGAAATCCTACGAGCAAGTCCTGAGCGAGAGGATCCTCTCCAGAATTGGATTACACGACACGTACTTCGAAAACGAGGCCGACAGTACGCGGAGAGAGAGCCGCTCCTACAAATATTCGAAGTTCAGCTGGGTGCAACAGAAGGATGACGTAGCTGCCAACCACCGCGGCGCCGGGTCGCTCGTTTCGACCCCATCCGATCTGATCCGATTCATCGATGCTCTCTTCGCCGGCGATCTGGTTTCCGCCGAAAGCGTGCGGCAGATGACCACGTTCGTTGGCGAGTACGGCATGGGGCTGTTTCTCTACCGGTTTGGTGACTACACCGCCTTCGGCCACGGTGGGCGCATCAATGAATTCTATACCACATTG
>CAZSQF010000499.1:0-1780 GCA_964608935.1 uncultured Actinomycetota bacterium
GGATCCAGTCCAGCTTCTCCTGCCATTCCGGTTCGGTCTGAAAGTCCCAAGCCATACGGGCGATCCTAAGCCGGGCGCCGCGGTTCTCGCAGCGTCACCGTCCGGGCACGATCGTGTCCGATCGCGGGTGGCAGGCACGATCGCTGCCGAACCTCTCCGACGGGAACGTCCGATGTCGACCTCCTGGCGGGAAGCAACGGGAGCGTGGGCATGAACGGGACCACCTGCGGCATAGTTGCTCGTACCGCTTGCGAGGAGGAGCAACTCCGTGCCAGAGCTGGGAACAGAGATGCCGAAGGCCTACTACCTCTCGGCCGCGACCTACGTCGAGCGTGACGGAAAGATCCTCCTGCTCAAGCGCGCAGGTGGCGAAGGGACCGGCTTGTGGTGGATCCCGGGTGGCGCGGTGGAGCGCGACGAACGGCCGGAGGCCGCAGCGCGGCGGGAGTTGCTGGAGGAGACGGGACTCGAGCCGTCCGGTCAACTGTCGGTGATCGGCGTGTTCCCCCAGCACGTCTACGGGCGGGACACGTACTGCGTCAGCTACGCCTGTACCTGCGAGGAGGGTGAAGTCGTCGTGAGCCACGAACACACGGCACATCGGTGGATCGATCCATCTGACTACCGGGACCGGTACTTCTCCGACGAGATCCTGTCCTCGATCCACGATGCTCACCTGCACCAACTCGTGGTCGACATCCGCGACGATCTCGACCGCTACCTGCGATGGAACGAACGCTGCGCGCAGCGGTAGCTGAAAGCCCGAAACCGCGACATCAAGTCACCGTCGTGTGGGACGCGTCCGCGTCAGTGACCAGAGCCCGGCAGTGCGGTGTCACGCGACGGTGTCGGGTGGATCCGGGCGCACGGCGGTGAGCCAGCGGTCGGGGTCGGGTCGCGCTGCAGTGTGGATGTCGGTCAGCGCTCGGCGCAGGCGCAGTGTGTGTGCTCCGATCTGGCCGGTTCCCACCTCGATCGACTCCCCGTGGTGGATGAGTCGGCCCACGGGCGCGAGTCCCGCGGCGGTGCCGGAGAGCGCGGCTTCTCCCTCGGGTCGGGCGACCCAGGCCAAGACCTCGGCCACGGTGACGGGGCGTTCCTCGACGCGGTAGCCGAGATCGGCGCCGATGCGCAGGATCGACTCCCGCGTGACGCCGTGCAGAAACGCGCTGGTGAGCGCTGGGGTCACGATCCGGGTGGCGTCGAGCAGGAGGAAGTTGGATGCACCGGTCTCCTCGACGCGTCCGCCGGGCGCGAACAGGACTTGGTCGGCGCCGAGGTCGCGTGCGGCCCGGTGTGCGGTTCCGAGGGCCATGGCGTAGTTCGCACCGGTCTTGACGCTTCCGAACTGTGGCGTGGTCCGAGGTTGTTCGGTCTCGATCGCCAGGACGAGGGGCCGGAGGCCACCGGCGAAGTAGTCGCCGACCGGGCTGGCGAGCACGAACAGTGCCGCTCCGTCGCTGGGATGGGCGGCGGCGCCGATGTTCGCCTCGGTACCCACCAAGGTGGGTCGTAGGTACAAGGCTCCCGGCGGGTTGGGCACGGCTGCGAGGGTGGCTCGCACGACGTCGACGACCATCTCCGTGAGCAGCTCGGCCGGAGGGACAGGCAGCATGACCACGGAGGCGGAGGCCTGCATCCGCTCGACGTGCCGGTGGAGACGGAAGATGCGCACGGTCCCGTCGACACCGCGGTGGGCCTTGAGTCCCTCGAAGCACGCGCTGCCGTAGTGGAGCACGTGTGCGCCCGGGTGGAGCGCCAGTGGCTCGACCGGCGTGAG
>CAZSQF010000500.1:0-1780 GCA_964608935.1 uncultured Actinomycetota bacterium
AGGGCCCGTCGGTACGCTGCGCGGCCGATCCCCGACCAGGTGAGCCGATGGCTGTCGTCCGCATCCCGACCGTGCTGCGCAAGCACACGGCCGGTGAGGCAAAGGTCGAGGCTGCCGGCAGCACGGTCCGCGAGGTCTTCGACAACCTGATCACCGCCAACCCCAGCCTCGCCGACCAGCTGCTGGAGGGCGATCAGGTTCGCGGCTTCATCAATGTCTACGTCGAGGACGAGGACATTCGCTATCTCGACGGCCTCGGCTCGGCGGTCGCAGACAGCGACGAGATCTCGATCATGCCCGCGGTCGCCGGTGGCGCGGAGCCGCCGGACGGCCGATGGATGATCCACGCCGCCTGACGAGCCCGTGCGCTTCGACGACATCTCCCAGGCCATCGGCAACACGCCACTGGTGCGGCTGCCGAACCTGAGCCCGCCGGGGTACACGGTTCACCTCAAGCTCGAGGGGCACAACCCGACCGGGTCGGTGAAGGACCGGGTTGCGCTCTACCTCATCGAGCAGGCCGAGAAGAATGGCGACCTCGAGCCCGGAGACCGCATCCTCGAGCCGACCTCGGGAAACACCGGGATCTCGCTGGCCGCCCTGTGCCAGACGCGGGGCTACAAGCTGACCTGCGTCATGCCCGAGAACACCTCCGAGGAACGCAAGCAGCTGTTGATGATGTTTGGTGCCGAGATCGTCTACTCGCCGGCGACCGAGGGCTCGAATGGATCGGTGCGAGTGGCCCGCGAGATGAACGAGGCGGACCCCGACGTGTTCATGCCCTTCCAGTACGGCAACCCGGCGAACCCGCTCGCTCACTACGAGACCACTGCTGGCGAGATCATCAACGACCTGCCGGAGGTCGCCGCCTTCGTCGCGGGGCTGGGGACCGGCGGGACGGTGACTGGCGTCGGCCATCGGCTCAAGCGCTGGAACCCGGACGTGAAGATCTATGCCGCGGAGCCCGAGTATGGCGACTTGGTGTACGGGCTGCGCAACCTCGACGAGGGCTACGTCCCCGAGGTCCTCGACGTGGACATCCTCGACTCCCGCATCAAGGTGGACTCGCTCAAGGCCCTGGTCTGGACGCGGCGGCTGGCCGCGGAGGAAGGGATCTTCGCGGGTGTCTCCACCGGTGCGGCGCTGGCCATCGTCGAGCGGGTCGCCCAGCGCCTGCCGGAGGGCGCCCACATCGTCGTGCTCAGCCCCGACGGCGGCTGGAAATACCTGTCGACCGGCGCCTACGAGCCCGGCGATGTCGAGGCCATCGCCGAGCGGATCTCCAACACCCTCTGGGCCTGATCGACGGCGCCGAAGTGACAGCGTGCAGTCAACTGCACGCCTATGGTTCGTCGTGCGGGAGGTACGGCGTTGGCAGTTGACTTGACCGTGCTCGGATCGGCGGGATCGCACACCGGTCCGGGCAAGGCGTGCTCGGGTTACCTGCTGCGGTCGGGGGGGACGCAGCTGCTCCTCGACTGCGGCAACGGGTCGACGGCAAACCTGCAGTTGTTCACGACGTTCGAGGAGCTCGACGCGATCGTGATCACCCACCGCCACGTCGACCACTGTGTCGACCTGGTTGGCATGTTCTATGCGCTGCGGTTCCACGCGGACGGTCCCAAGCACCTGCCGCTGTACGCCGCGCCACAGGTGATGGACCTGCTGACGTCGTTGCTGTCCGATGACTCGGCGTTCGCGTTCCGCGAAGCCTTCCAGCACACCGAGATCACCGGTGGCGACGTGCTGGACATCGGCCCGTTTCACCTGGAGTTCTTCA
>CAZSQF010000501.1:0-1780 GCA_964608935.1 uncultured Actinomycetota bacterium
AGAAGTGCACCTTCTGCGTGCAGCGCATTCGCCGGGCGGGGATCGAGGCCCGCAACGAGGACCGGCCGCTGCGGCCGTCCGAGGTCCGTACGGCGTGCCAGCAGGCCTGCCCCACCCGGGCCATCAGCTTCGGATCGCTCACCGATCCGCATCCGGAGCTGGCCCGCCGCCTCGAGGATCCCCGCCGCTACAGCGTTCTCCACGAGCTCGGGACGCGGCCACGCGTGACCTACCTAGCGCGGATCAAGAACCCCGGCCCCGCAGCGGGGGATGGCTGAGACCGGGGCCGTGGCGGCCCGCGGCCCCTCGCCGTCGGACCGGACCCCGTGGCTGCATGGGAGGCCGAGCGACGAGGAGCTGACCCGTCAGCTCATGGCGCCTCTCTGGCGGCCGACGCCGACCTGGTGGATCCTCCTCGGCATCTCCGGGGCGCTCGCGCTGCTCTTCCTGGGCACCGTCGCGTACACCGTGACCACGGGGATCGGGGTATGGGGTAACAACATTCCTGTGGCGTGGGGATTTCCCATCGTCAACTTCGTCTGGTGGATCGGGATCGGGCACGCCGGCACCTTCATCTCCGCGTTCCTCCTCCTCATGGGGCAGCCCTGGCGGGCGTCGATCAATCGGCTGGCCGAGGCGATGACGCTGTTCGCGCTGGTCAACGCTGGGCTGTTTCCGCTGTTGCACATGGGGCGTCTCTGGTTCGCCTACTGGATCGCCCCCTATCCCACGAACCTCGGAATCTGGCCGCAGTTCAAGAGCTCGCTGCCCTGGGACCTGGCGGCGATCCTCGCGTACTTCACCGTCTCGCTCCTGTTCTGGTACCTGGGGCTGGTGCCCGACCTGGCGACGGTCAGGGATCGCGCCCGGGGACGCGTCAAGAAGGTCATCTACGGCGTCTTCGCTCTCGGCTGGCGCGGCTCGAGCCGGCAATGGCGCCGCTACCACGTTGCCTACGTGCTCCTGGCAGCCATCGCTACACCCCTGGTGGTCTCGGTGCACAGCATCGTGAGCAGCGACTTCTCGGTGGCGCTCGTACCCGGATGGCACTCCACCATCTTCGCACCCTACTTCGTGGCGGGAGCCATCTATTCGGGGATGGCCATGGTGGTGGCGCTCCTGATCCTCGTGCGGCGGGGCTTCGAGCTCGAGAACGTCATCACTGAGCGCCACCTGGACTACTGTGCTCGGCTCATCCTGGCCACGGGCTGGATGCTCATCTACGCCTACGCGGTGGAGAGCTTCATCGCCTGGTACAGCGTGGACGAATTCGAGCGCGCCACCTACCTCGTGCAGCGTACCACGGGAACCTACGCCTGGATGTTCTGGGGCATGCTGGCCGTCAACGTCCTCGTTCCCCAGCTCTTCTGGTCGCGGGCCCTCCGCCGGAGCGTTCCGGTGCTCTTCGGAGCCTCGGTCCTGATCCTGGCGGCCATGTGGGCCGAGCGGTTCATCATCGTGGTCGGATCGCTCAGCCAGGACTTCCTCCCCTCGAGCTGGCATCCGTTCACCCCCACGCTCACAGATCTCGGCATGCTCCTGGGGAGCTTCGGGCTGTTCGCGTTTCTCTTTCTCCTGTTCCTCCGCTCGGTGCCCGTCGTGCCGATGCACGAGGTGAAGAAGCTTCGCTTCGACGGGGCGGGGGAGGCGTAGCCGGAATGGGTCGCGGCCTGTACGCCGAGTTCGGCAGCCCGGGCGAGATGAATCGGGCGCTGACGGAGCTGCGATCGCGGGGGCTCTCCCGAGTGGAGACGTATACGCCGTACGAAGTGGCGGGACG
>CAZSQF010000502.1:0-1776 GCA_964608935.1 uncultured Actinomycetota bacterium
CGCATGAACGAGTCCACCCAGAACGCGTTCCTCAAGATGCTCGAGGAGCCGCCGGCCTCGACGGTCTGGATCCTGGACGCGCGCGACACGTCCCTGCTGCTCGACACCGTGGTCAGCCGCTGCCGCCGGGTCGACCTGGTGCCGTGGCGGCACGCGGACCTGGTCGCCCTCGCCGAGCAGCTCGGGTTCGAGGACGAAGACGCCGACGTGCTCGCGGCAGCGGCGCTCGGGTCGCCCGATCGCCTGCGGCGGCTGGCCGAGGAGCCGGCGGCACGTGACCGGCACCTCGACGTGGTGAGCCGCCTGGCCGCCGAGGGGCCGGGCGTCGTGGTGCCGCTCGCGCGGGAGATCACCGGATGGGGACGTGAGCGCGCCAAGCAGCTGGAGGCGAGGCTGTCCGTCCGCATCGACGAAGCGGCGGTCGCGTTCGGCGTCGACGGCCCGCGCGGGAAGTGGCCACCGGGGATCAAGAAGGAGATCGAGGACGCGATCAAGCGCGAGGTGCGCCACGAGCCGATCGTGTGCCTCCACCAGTTCCTCGACGACCTCGCCAGCTGGTTGCGGGACCTGCTGGTCGCCGGGTCCTCGACCGCGCCCGTCAACCGTGACCGAAGCCCGGACGCCGACGTGGCCGTGCTGCCGCCCGACGCGGTCGTCGCCGGGCTGCGGGCGGTCGAGGACTGCCGCGAGGCGATCGACCGCAACGGTCAGCCCCAGCTGCACGTCGAGCGGCTGCTGATGTCGCTTGCGCTGCCCATCTACATGAGGTCACACCGGGCGGCCGCGTGACGGGCTTCGAGCTGGGCGACGGCGAGGCGATGAACGCCCAGCACCCGCGGACGTTCTTCATCCCGTCGGCGGGCGAGCGCACGAGCCTGTCCCCGGGCGACGTGGTCAAGCTGTTGTTCTTCCCAGCCGACGGCGGCGCGGAGGTCGGCGGCGAGCGAATGTGGGTGGAGGTCACCGAGGTGACCGATCGCGGCTACATCGGCAGGCTCGACAACGATCCCGTGGTCATCGAGGGCATCCGCGCCGGTGACCCGGTCGCGTTTGCGGCACGCCATGTGATCGCGGTCTGGGACGAGACGCCGCACCCGCTCGAGGGCACGACGGCGTTCGTGACCGAGCGCCTGTTCGGCGACGACGACCCGCCGGTCGCGTGGCTGGAGTTCGATCCCGAGGACGCGGGCAAGGAGTCGAGCCACGACCGGGTGCGGTCAGGCTGGTTGTTGATGTCCGACGACGAGCCCGACCAGCTGGAGGCCGACGACGTCCGCGTGTGCGACACCGTGTGGCTGCTGGAGCGGTGGCCCGAGCTCGAACGAGTTCTCGCCGCCCACGACGGCAGCGCAGCCTGGTACCGGTGGCTCGACGACGGTTCCTTTCAGCGACAGGCCGACGAGAGCTGACCCGGCGTGGGTATCGCCGGAGCCGTCGGGTGCGCGGCCACCATCGGTTCAGCGCGCGGACTTGCCCTTGGCTCGCTTGGCCGCGGCGAGTGCGTCCTTGGCGTAGTGCCCCAGTGACTGCCGGTCGGCCATGACGTCGTCGGGAACCCGGTGGTAGGGCATGCGGGGGTGCGACGCGGCGTCCTCGTAGGCGACTGCGGTCAGCGCGTCGGTGCGGAAAAAGCACGTCCCCTCCGGGTCGACCAGCGCGAACATGACGCCGTCGCACGAGATGCCGTGGCCGCCGAACATCGGCTTGCTGATGACGCCCATGTGCAGCGACAGCGCCTCGGTGAACCGCTTGTTGGCGGCATCGGCCGGCGACTGC
>CAZSQF010000503.1:0-1776 GCA_964608935.1 uncultured Actinomycetota bacterium
GGGTGCGACATCTAGGTTCGGTCGTGGTCTCGGAGTGGGACTCCGGGGCTCGTAGGGTGAGTCGTCGAGACCGGTTCTCTGGTTCGGCTGGGAGTGCGACCGGAGCCAGCGTGAGCGCTGGACTCCTTACCGCTGATCGTCGGCCAGACGAGCCCATCGGCGCACGTGCATCCCTGTTGAGGAACTCGGCGGCCGGCCGGTGAGTCGGACCCCTGCTTGCAGATGTCTGGATGACACGCACCTGACGACGGACCGTGCGCGAGCACGAACCAGCCAGATGCCGGTCCGCCGATCGACAGGAGACACGACGATGACCGTGACAACAACGGAGACGGACCCGCCGCCGACGGTGCGGCTCGGGATCGACGTGGCCTGCCGTGCACAGCACCAGGCCAGCCTGGCTGATGAGGCGGGACGGCTGGCGTGGTCGGGCCGGCGGTTCCGCACGACCCCGGGCGAGCTCGAGAAGCTGTGGGGTCAGCTGCCCGGCGACGCCGAGATCGAGGTGATCATGGAGCCGACCCGTAACGCGTGGGTGCCGCTGGCGGCGTGGTTCCAGGCGTGTGGCGCGACGGTGCTGCTGGTCCCGCCGGAGCAGTCCGCGGACCTGCGCGACTACTACCACAAGCACACCAAGACCGACCGGCTGGACTCGCGGGTGCTGGCCAGGCTCCCGCTGCTGCACCCCGACGGGGACCTCACCGTGCTCGAGAACCTCGGGCCCGCGGATCCGCTCAAGCGGGCGGTACGGCACCGCTCGAGCCTGCAGGATCGCCGCACCGGGAGCTTCAAGCGGCTCGACGCGCTGGTGGAGTTGCTCGGTCCCGGCTGGGGCGACGTGCTCGGCCACGGCACCTACCGCAAGACCGCCCTGGCCGTGCTGGAGCGCTACGCGGACCCTCGGAAACTGAAGAAGCTGGGACCGAGACGACTTACCGAGTTCCTGATCCGTCACTCCCGCGGGGCGTGGCGCGACGACAAGGCCGCCCAGCTGATCGCCGCCGCCGACGCGACCCTGGCGCTGTGGGAAGCCGGCGGGCTCGCGTTCGACGAGCTCGCTGCCGACATCGCTGCCGAGGTTCGGGTCGTCCGCCAGCTGACCGAGGAGATCGACCGACTCGACGACCGCATCGAGGAGCTCTACGACGAGGCCGACCCGGGCGGGATCGTGATCTCCGCACCCGGGCTGGCGACGACGCTGGCTGCGGGAATCCTGGGACGCACCGGCGACTTCAACCGGTTCCGCAACCTCGCCGGCGTGCGGGCGTTCACCGGCCTGGTCCCCAAGATCGTCCAGTCCGGCAACACCGACAGTCACGGCCCACCAACCAAGAAGGGCGACCCCGGGCTGCGCCAGGCCGTCTACCTCGCCGCCGACCAGGCCCGCAAGGTCGACCCCACGCTCGCCGAGACCTACCTCCGGCTCGTCGTCGAGCAGGGCAAGCACCACAACTCGGCGCTGTGCCACCTCGGCGCGACCCTGATCACCCGGATCGCGGCCTGCTGGCGCAACGGCGAACGCTACGTCCTGCGCGATGTCGACGGCCGGCAGATCACCGACACCGAAGGCCGCGATATCTGCGCCGACCGCTACCGCATCCCACCCGAGGTCCGCCGAAACCGACGGCGTCCCTCGACCGCGAAGAAGCACAAAGGGCGGACGGGCCGGAGCAGTCAGGAGTCGACCGAAGCCGCTCCGGCACCCGACCCGTCCACCCCCCAGACTACGACCAAGGAGACAGCCCGCATGCCTGCTTGACAACGGTTAGGAACTCA
>CAZSQF010000504.1:0-1772 GCA_964608935.1 uncultured Actinomycetota bacterium
ATGGCGACCGCCGCGTGGATCGGCTACCCGAACGGCCCGACCCACTTCGGGACGCTGGAGCAGGCACAGGCGGTGTGTGGTGACGAGATCAACACGCCCGTCTGCATCGAGACGCGCTACCTGACCAACGTCACGATCGCGGGCCAGGGCTACGCTCGCGTGTTCGGCGGCACCATCCCGGCACCCATGTGGAAGACCTTCATGGAGCAGGCGGTCGAGCGCTTCGAGCCGGAGGGCTTCCCCGACCCCGGCCCGCTGCCGACGGGCATCGTGCCGGACCTGCTCGACGAGACGTCGCTGAGCCGAGCCGACCGGCTCGCGGAGGAGGCCGGCTTCCGGTTGGTGGTCGAGGAGGTCGAGCACTGGGCTCCGGAGGGCACGTTCGTCGGCCAGAACCCCGCAGCCGGTACGGAGGTGCCGCTCGGCAGCCGCATCAGGCTCGAGGTCTCCGACGGCACGGCCGACCCGCCCGAGGTCCCCGGCGTGGTCGGGCTCGAGCTCGACGAGGCCATCGACATCCTGCACGAGGCCGGCTACCGCGTCGCCACGGGCGGTCGGGGGGTCGGGGGCGACGAGAGCCTGCGCGACATCGTGCTCGAGCAGGACCCCGAGGCCGGTGAGGAGCTGATCCCCGGTGACGACGCGATCGTCAGGCTGATCTACGGCCGGATCTACGACGACGACAACAACGACGACTCCGGCGGTAACCCCGGTCAGGGGCGGGGGCCACCGGACGGTGACGACGACTGACGTGGCGCCATTCGCCTGGACGCTGGGCGCCGTCGGGCTCGTGGGCGTCGGATCCGTCGCGTACGGCACGCTGGTCGAACGACGCTGGTACCGGCTGCGCCGGGTCCGCCTGCCCGGGGTCCTGCGCGCACCGGGCCGGCTGACCGTCCTGCACGTCAGCGACGTGCACCTCGTGCCGGGCCAGGATCACCGCGTCCGCTTCCTCGCCTCGCTGGCCGAGGCCGACCACGACCTGGTCGTGGCGACCGGCGACCTCCTCGGGGCGGTGGGTGCCGAGGAGGTGACCGTCGCCGCGCTCGCCCCGTTGACGTCGGGCGGACGGCCGGGGGTGGTGGTGCTGGGCAGCAACGACCGCTTCGGGCCGGTGCCGAAGTCGCCCCTGGCGTACTTCACGCGGCCGGGGCGGCGCGTCCACGGCACGCCTCTGGACACCGATCGGCTCGTCGACGGCCTCGCCCGGCACGGCTACCGGACCCTGCGCGGCGGGACCACGCTGCTCGACACACGCGCGGGCCGTGTCGCGGTCGCCGGCATCGACGATCCGCACCTCGACCCGACCGTGATCCCGTCGGCCGACGTCGTCACTCCGCCGGCCGACGCCGGCCCCTTCGTCGCGAGCCTCGGCCTGGTGCACGCGCCCTACTCGGCCGCGCTCGACGTGCTCGTCGACGCCGGCCACGACGTCCTGTTCGCCGGGCACACCCACGGGGGGCAGGTGCGCCTGCCCGGGATCGGCGCGCTGGTCGGCAACTGCGACCTGCCGCTCGACCAGATCCGCGGCGCGTCCCGGTACCGGGGTCGCTGGTTGCACGTGTCACCCGGCCTCGGGCACAGCCGCTACGCGCCGTTCCGGTTCGCCTGCCGGCCCGAGGCGACCCTGCTCGAGCTGACCGGCTGAGCACCGCTGCGGACGGTTCGCGCGTCCCGTCGTGCGCGTGTACGCTCCGGCCGCTCCCGTTCGGGAGCGCCCTCATGTGACGCCGGGATGTAGCGCAGCTTGGTTAGCGCGCCTCGTTCGGGAC
>CAZSQF010000505.1:0-1772 GCA_964608935.1 uncultured Actinomycetota bacterium
TGCGCCAGGGCCGCTTCGCCCACCTGACCCAGGAAGACATCAAGTACTTCGAAGAATAGAGGCGATTGGTGGTCTCTTTGAGGCGCGGGCCGGGCAAGGGCCGCAACGCCGCTTAACAAACGGTTGGCGCCTCCGCGGCCTGCGGCCGCTCCGGAGAACCCGCCGAGGCCGTGTCGAAGCTGGTGAGGTTGTCGTTGTTTCGAAGATGATCGAGCGCTGGAGTTTGTGGCGCGGCGGGTCGCCAACCTGGAAACGTCATGAGACATTCTCGATGAGAAGGGGCGTGAGTTAACCGATGACGGTAAGCCGCGGCTTCTTAACCGACAAGAGAGCGATCCGCGAGACCTTGGCAGCTTTGGGCGTGATTGTCTCTCTAATCTTCGTTGGAATTGAAATCCGCCAGAATACCAGCGCAGTTCGAGGCAACTCAGTGCAGGCTATAGCGCAACAAAATCTCGAGATTGCCTTGGCCGCGATGACGGACGGAGAACTCCTCAGAACCCTCGTGACCCTTGAAGCTGGCTCGTCCATCCAGGACCTGGACCCCGCTGGGCGCCTGCGACTGGGCATGTATTATATGGCCTCGTTGCGGATCACGGAAAATCGGCTCAGACAGGTTGAAGTGGGGATCCTCGATGAGGATGCCTTGGAGCAACTGGGCGGTGTCGGTAGCATGTATCGGACCCCGTACTTTCAACAGTGGTGGGACGAAAACAAGGCGCGCTTTGCCGCCGATTTCGTGGAATTCATGGGCGACCAATACGGCTTGAAGTAAGAAGCGACGAACGTCTCATAACATACGGTTGGCGCCTGCGCGACCTGCGCAGTCGCTCCGGAGAACCCGCCGTAGCCGTCTGGAGCTGTTAAGACTCCTGTTGTTTCGAAGGTGATTGCGCGGTGGAGGTCACGTCACGGCGGGTCGCCAACCTGGAAACGTTAAGTGCCATGGTTCGATCCTTCGAGCCGTTGAAAGTACGCTTGACTAGCCCTGCAGGATGGGAACTGTGGCAACCCGACTCCACAACTCATGGCCCTGCTCAGGAGGAAGTCCGTGGATTTCGACCCGACCAGCAGCGTCGTCCGTCTTTGCCTCGAGGCCGGGGCCATGCACGAGGAAGGCAGAGCCGATCAAGCACGAGGCCTGTCGATCCGAGCTTGGCGCGAGGCGACGAATGACTTCGAGAGATTCCTCGCCGCGGATTCCGTGGCCCGGCATCAGGCGGAGCCCGCGGAGCGGCTGACGTGGCTCCGGGCCGCGCTGGACATCGCATCGAGGATTGACAATGACGCGGTCAGGGCCGCTTTCGCCGCACTCCATTCCGCCATCGCAGAATGCCACGAAGAGTTGGGCGACCTCGAACTCGCGGAGAGACATGGTGCCCTGGCCGTTTCACGTGGAGAGGCGCCGTCCGACAGCGGTCCATTCTACCATGGCACAAAGGCGGACCTGCAGGTCGGAGATCTGCTGACGCCGGGCCATACTTCGAATTACGATTCGGGGCTGACCATGAACCACGTCTATTTCACGGCACTGGTCCACGGGGCGGGTCTCGCGGCGGGCTTGGCTGGTGGGGATGGGCGTGCACGGGTGTACGTGGTTGAACCGTCGGGCAGCTTCGAGGACGATCCGAACGTGACGAACAAGAAATTTCCCGGAAATCCCACGCGTTCCTATCGTACCGAAGCACCATTAAAGATCGTCGGTGAGGTTACGGACTGGGCGCGGCAGAGTCCGGAAGATCTCCGGAAGTGGCGTGAGAGGCTCTCCGCGA
>CAZSQF010000506.1:0-1770 GCA_964608935.1 uncultured Actinomycetota bacterium
CCGACCAGCAGTACGACCGGCCCATCGCGCCGGCCGTGCAGCTCGAGGAGCTCCGGTCGGGGGAGGTGCACCACGAGGAGCCCGCGCCCCGGCCGGAGCTCCAGGCGATGGGCGGCTTCGTGCCGGTCCCGACGGACGGAGAGCCCGACGCCTACCCCCTGGAGGGGGCCCGGCACGGCGAGTACGATCCCGAGGCCCATCCCCGGTGGGCGATGGCGATCGACCTGGACAAGTGCACCGGGTGCTCGGCGTGCGTCACGGCGTGCCAGTCCGAGAACAACGTGGCGACCGTGGGCGAGGACCAGGTCGCCATGGGACGCACCCTGCAGTGGCTGCGCCTGGAGCGCTACTACGAGGAGGTCGACGCCTCGCAGGCCGGGCCCGTCGACATCCGCTTCCTCCCGATGCTCTGCCAGCACTGCGGAAACGCGCCGTGCGAGCCCGTGTGCCCCGTGTACGCGGCCTATCACACGCCCGACGGCCTCAACGCCCAGGTCTACAACCGGTGCGTCGGCACGCGGTACTGCGCGAACAACTGCCCCTACAAGGTGCGGGTGTTCAACTGGCACCGCTTCTCCGAGGTACCCGAGCCGCTGAACTGGCAGTACAACCCCGACGTGACGGTGCGCACCGAGGGCATCATGGAGAAGTGCACGTTCTGCGTGCAGCGGATCCGCCAGGCCGAGAACCAGGCCACGCTCGAGTCGAGGCCCCTCGGATCCGACGAGGTCGTGCCCGCGTGTCAGCAGAGCTGTCCGGCCGAGGCGATCGTATTCGGGAACATCCGCGACCCCGAGTCCCGGGTCTATCAGGTGTCGCACGACGAGCGGACCTACCGGGTGCTGGACGTGCTGATCAATACCCAGCCGGCCATCAACTACCTCCGGAAGGTCACCTTCCACCCCGTGCAGTCCATCCACGTCTGAATCCCGGCAACGAATGGCGACGGAAACGCAAAAACCGCGGGGAGAGCTGACCCACCCGGACGTACGGTCCTACGGTGAGGTCAACACCGACATCATGCGGATGCTCTCCCCGCCGGGGATGGCGTGGTGGATCCTCTTCGGGCTGTCGGCGGCGGGCATCGGGCTGCTCGCCTTCTGCTGGGGCAGCCAGCTCATCCAGGGGATCGGCCTCACGGGGCTGAACACCCCGGTCGGGTGGGGTGCCTACATCACCACCTTCGTCTTCTGGGTCGGGATCGCGCACTCGGGAACGCTCATCTCGGCGATCCTGTTCCTGTTCCGGGCGCGGTGGCGCCAGTCCATCTACCGCGCCGCGGAGGCGATGACCGTGTTCGCGGTGATGACGGCGGGACTCTTCCCGCTGATCCACCTGGGGAGAGTGTGGCACGCCTACTGGCTCTTCCCCTACCCGAACGAGCGGATGCTGTGGCCCAACTTCCGCTCGCCGCTGGTGTGGGACGTGTTCGCGGTGACCACCTACTTCACCGTGTCGTCGCTGTTCTTCGTGATGGGGCTGATCCCGGACATCGCGGCCGCGCGCGACCAGGCGCCGGAGGGCAGCCTGCGGAAGCGCTTCTACACGCTGGTGTCGTTCGGCTGGCGGGGGACGGACCGGCAGTGGCACCACTTCGGGAAGGCGTACCTGTACATGGCCGCGCTCGCGACCCCGCTGGTGCTCTCGGTGCACTCCGTGGTGTCGTGGGATTTCGCGATGGGCATCGTGCCGGGATGGCACGCCACGATCTTCGCTCCATACTTCGTTGCCGGCGCCATCTTCTCGGGCGTGGCGATGGTCATCACGCTC
>CAZSQF010000507.1:0-1769 GCA_964608935.1 uncultured Actinomycetota bacterium
GGGCCGGCGGGAAGACCTGGCGGGCATACCTGAGCACCAGCACGACAGACGCTCGGGAGCGCATCGGCACCGGACCTTGGCACAATGCCGAGGGCGAGACGATCGCAGAAGACGTGGACACGCTCCATAGCGACGACGACAACATCAGCAAGCAGACGGCTCTGAGCGAACAGGTCGAGTAGATTCAGGGCCGGGGCGGGCCTGCGTGACGATGCGCCGTCCAGGTTGTGGAACTAGTCCCATCCCTCCCGGGGCTGCGAGGTCGCTTACCAGCCCAGGCACTCGTGGGATAGGGCACACATCAGTCCAAGAGCAGGTTCGCTGGATTGGTTTTGATCAGCGTCATGATCGCTTTTTCCTCAAGTCCGTGCTTGATGAGAGTATCGCAGAAATCGGCTAGACCTGAGGGTGGGGCAGGCTTGTTGACTTGTCCAAAGTCGGTCGCAAGTATGCAGCGCTCGACACCGAGGGCGCGCACTTCCGCCACAGTCCGGCTTATCGGAACCCCTCCCCAGTCCGGGAAGTGGGGAAGGACATTGCGTTCGATCATTGCGCCGAGACCGGCCATCTCCCTTTGAAAATCGAGATCGAAGCCCGAGACCGGGAGTTCGGGATGGGTGAGGAGTAGCTTCCGGACGCCCCGCCGGCGCGCTTCCTGGAACAACAGCCGGACCTCGGGCGCCGACAAGTGCCCGCTGGACAAGGCGACGTCGGGATGCGCCGCCATGAGGTCGAGGATAGCCTGGGTGTCCGGCAGGAGACGGCCATCGGCATCCATGATCTCAACCGGATCCACCGCTGTCTCCCTGGTGGTGGACTTCTGGGCATGAAAGCCGGCCTTGCCGAAGAATGCGATGTGATTGGCGGCGTGCAGTGTCGGCATCCAGACGATCTTCGCCCCGAGTACGAGAGCACATTCCAGGGCAATCGGGTTGAGGCCGCCGACGAAGCGGTTGAGCGCAATGCCGCCGAATACCCTTAAGCCCCTCGCATCGTCGATCTGTGCCGCGCGCTCGACCGTTGAACCCTCGTGGGCCTTTATGACGACACCTCGCATGCGAGCCCGCCGCGCGGCGCACGCCAGTTCGGCATCGTTCATGAGACGGGGAAAGATGCTCGGCCCGGTGTGTATGTGAATGTCGAGAGCGCCCTCGAGCCAGCGTCGCTCTGCATCGCTGATCGTGTCGTCTGTCATGGCGGATTGCCTCAGAGGATGAATGCGGGAAGCATCAGCGTGACCGCAGGCACATAGGCCACGAGGCCCAGGACGATGAGCAGCACGAGGAAGAACGGCCACAGGTTCACAGTAATCCGTTCCATCGAGACACCGGTGACGCCTGCGCCGACGAAGAGAGAATAGCCGATCGGCGGGGTGATCATGCCGATGGCAAAATTGATCACGACGAGCGCGCCGAGGTGCGTCGGGTCCATTCCGAGCTGCAGCCCGACGGTGGTGAGCACTCCGCTCAGAATGATCATCGCCGCGATTGTGTCCATCATGGCCCCGATCACCAGGAGCATGAGGTTCACTATCAGCAGGATGACGATAGGGTTATCCGACAGGCCGAGCAGCGTCTGCGCAAGCCTGACGGGGATCCCCTCGTACGACATGAGCCAGGCAAAGGGCGCGGCCATGGCGATGACGAATGTGACGTTCGCCATGGTGCGAAGCGAGCTCGTGAGCACCCGGCCGAGATCGCGCCAGCCCAGTTCCCGGTAGATGCCGACGCCGACCACGAGGCCGTAAAGGACCGCCACCATCGAGGCTT
>CAZSQF010000508.1:0-1766 GCA_964608935.1 uncultured Actinomycetota bacterium
CGATCGTCTACTGCCCGCCCGTGTGCGAAGAGGCGCGGCCGCTGACCGACCTCGGCCACATTGGCAGCATCGTATTCGGCATCCTGCTCGCGTTGGTCGCCATCTGGTCGCTGTGGCGCGCCCGGGTCCGCCCGGGTTGGTTCATGCCGGCCGTTGCGGCAGCCTTGGTGGTCGGGACTGTTGTGTCGCTGGCGAACACCCCGATCACATAGGCGCGCCGACAGCGGCAGACGAGTCGCGTTCCGCGGCCCCGCAGACCCGGCCGTGGGCCGATGTCGGCAGCGACTGCCTGGTGCAAGGACTTCGACTTCATCCTGGCGGTGGTGATCGCACGGGTCGCTGCTCGGCACTCCGTTGAGGCATGTGGCCGAACGAATTGCCGTTCGAGTGGCAGCATGTAGACCCAGCTCTGTGCGACTACTACCCCCGTAGCAGCCCGTACGAGATCGTCCGCTATAGAACGCTTGCTGACGCGCTCGACCAGTGCGATATGGGTTGCCCCGGCGTTCGAGATGTGCCACGCATCCCGCAGACATGGAGTGCCGCAGACGTGAGCGCAGCGGGTGAGAGTGCGTGGGTGCGACCGCCTGCTGCACTCACACGCTCAAAAATTGTCAGACCAGTGCGTCGACGGCCGCGAAGATGAACACGAGGGCTAGGTAGCTGGTCGAGTAGTGGAACAGGCGCATCGCGGCCTGCACGGTCTGCTCCCGGCGCAGGCGATGGGCGAACCCGATCCACCCCGCGGTGAGCAGCAGGGCTGGGGCGGCGAACCATGGGCCGCTGCGCGCCCCGGCGATGTACAGCAGCACCATCGACAGCAGCAGGTAGCTGTACAGCAGGATCTGCCGCGAGGCCTCGGCGTGGCCGTGCGTGACCGGGAGCATCGGCAGCCCCGCACGCTCGTAGTCCTCCCGGTACTTGAACGCCAGCGCCCAGAAGTGCGGTGGCTGCCACCACAGCATGATCGCGAACAACAGCCATGGCCGCGGGTCGGAGAACTCCGCTCCCGGAACCGCCGCCCAGCCAGTCAGCACCGGCATGCACCCGGCCACGCCGCCGATCACCACCGCCTGCGGGGACCGGCGTTTCAGCCCGAGCGTGTACACGAACACGTACAGCAGGATCGCCGAGGTGGCCAGCGCCGCGGCCAACAGGTTCACGAACACGGCCAACCACGCGAACCCGGCAACCGCCAGCACCAGCCCGAGCCGCATCGCATGCCCCGGCGGCAGCTCCCCGGTCGCGGTCGGGCGCTGCGACGTACGCGCCATGATCGCATCGATGTCGCGATCCAGCTCGTTGTTGATCGCGTTCGCGGCCCCCGCCGACAGGGCGCCACCGATCAGGGTCGCCGCGACCAGCCAAGTCGGTGGCCATCCGCCATATGCCACCACCATCGCCGGCACCGTTGTCACCAGCAACAGCTCGATGATCCGCGGCTTGGTCGCGAGCACGTACCGGCGCAGCACCTCCCCGGCACCAGCCTGCCCGAGCGACTCGTAGCGCCCGTCGGCGTGCATCGGCCCGACGGCGGGGTCCGCCTGGTCGCCAGTCCCGGGCTGGGCAGCCGGAGCGGGGTGTGCCTCGCTGCTCACGCTGACGCCCCGACACGTCGGGCCTCGCGCCGCATCCGCCAGCCGATCACCGCGAGCACGGCGGCGCCGCCGAGCCCGCCGGCGAACAACACCAGGTGCACGGCCACGAAGGCCGCCGACCAGTCGGCGCGGTCCTGGAGCAGGTTCACGCCACGTGTCGTCCACACC
>CAZSQF010000509.1:0-1758 GCA_964608935.1 uncultured Actinomycetota bacterium
GGAGTTCCTGGCGTCGATGCGCGAGCGCGAGCTGCCCATGCCCACGATGATCGGCTCGCCCGGGGAGCTGGTCGAGCAGGTGGCCGCCTACCGCGACGCGGGCGCCGACGAGCTCATCGTCCCCGACTTCACCCTGGGCACCGGCGAACGTCGTGCCGAGACACTCGATCGCTTCCAGGAGGAAGTGGCCGTCCACTTCCGCTGAGGTGCCCCGCTCCTCGGAACGGGATGCGCGGCGTCAGTCGCAGCCGGCGCTCGGGTCGAGCGCGTCGATCTCCGCCTTCACCGCTTCGGGGATGTGGGTGGTGTCGCCCAGGAGCCACACCTCGACCTCGGCCACCCCGGCACACGACCGCAGCGACGGCACCGCCTCGGCAGGGACGCCGTCGCCGCTGACGACGACGAAGGGCATGCCCTGGGTCGCCGCCGCGAGCGAGCCGGCCAGTCCGAGCGCCCACGCGTCGCGGTGGAAACCGTTGACCACCGCGACGCCGCGCGGCCCGGTCATCAGCCGGCCAGGGTCGAACTCGGCCGGCTTCGGCACACCGATCAGATCGCGCTCGATGCGGGCGGCCGTGTCCGACCGGTCGACCCCGGCGACGCGGCGAACGGGATGCCCGAGCGCCGCGACGCGGTCGCGGACCTGCTTCGGGACGGCCGCGGTGCCCCCCACGATGGTCACCATCCCGGGTGCGACGCGCTCGAGGAGCGCTTCGTGGGCGGCTGTCAGCTCCGTGCCGACGAGCACGACCGCCCGCTGGCCGCGTGCCGCGTACGGAGCGACCGCGATGGAGTCGGCCCAGGCCGCGGTCCCGTTGAGATCCCCTGCCGGACCGTGCGACCGCACGAGCAGCAGTTCGCCGACGCTGAGCAGGCGGTCGGCCACGGCGATCGAGGTCCGAATCCGGTCGGTGCCGGCGTCGCGCTCTGGCTCGAGGCCCATGTCCTGCAGCTCCGTGAGCACGGCGTCGGAGATGGCGGCCGTGCCGCCGAGCACGTGCACCACGCCGCCGTCCGGCAGCAGGCGGGACAGCTCGGTGGCGGTCTCGCCGGGAAGCTGGTCGCGGCCCGTGTAGAGCAGCGGACCTCCGGCGGTCTGGAACAGCCCGGAGCCTGCGAGCGCGTCGGCGAACACGTCGGACCGGGCGAGGATCGCCCCCCGGGCGCCGTCGGGGAACAGCCCCTTGCTGGCGGTGACCGCGGCCTTCACCGCGCCACCCGTTCCGAGGCGATCCGTGGTGGCCGGGTCGCCGTCGACCAGGCTGGTCGCCGAGTGCGAGCCGGTGCCCGACGTGTCGATGATGACCCTGGCATCGAGCATGTCGGTGCCCTCGCTACCGAGGACGAACACCTCGACCAGCGTCTCGTCCGGCGGGTTCACGCAGGTCGCGGGTACCGAGACGGAGAGGGTCGTGGTCCCGTTCCCGCTGGTCGTCGCCGCGGTGCACTCCTCGTTCGCGCCCGATGTGTCGAAGACCATGACCTGCAGCGGGGCGTCCGCGATGGTCGGGTCGCTGGAGATGACGTAGAACCCGGCGCCGCCGCCCGCATATGGGGATCGCACCACCACGATCGGCCCGAAGAAGTCGACGCTTCGCTCCGCGGCGAACTCGATCGTCACGTCGAGGCCGTCGGTGGCGTCGACGGTGACCTGCACCACGTCGTCCTCGGGAACCGACGCCGGCTCGCCGTCGAACCCGTGGGTGTCGCCCGCCGGCGGCTCGGGCGTGGCGGTCGTGCCGGCGGCCGCCTGCAGCT
>CAZSQF010000510.1:0-1743 GCA_964608935.1 uncultured Actinomycetota bacterium
CGAGAGGTCGGCGGACTGCCGTTCGTGCTGCTGCGGTCCCAGACCCTGCCGCGGTCGCGGGCCCGATTCAAGCGCTTCCTCGACCTCGTCGTGCTCGGCGCGGCCGTGCCGGTGTGGGTGCCGGTGATCGGGCTCGTGGCGCTCTACCAGCTCGCCACCATCGGACGGCCGCTGCTGTACTGGCAGGACCGCGTCGGCGCCAACGGCCGGACGTTCCGGCTGGTCAAGTTCCGCACCATGGCACCCGACGCCGAGTCGGACGGGCTCGGGGCCCGGCTCGCGGACCAGGACGACCCGCGCATCCTGCCGACGTGCCGGTGGCTGCGGGCGACCCGGCTCGACGAGCTGCCCCAGCTGTGGAACGTGCTCCGCGGCGAGATGTCCTTGGTCGGCCCCCGCCCCGAACGGCCCGAGCTGACCGCCGAGTTCGAACGGCTCATCCCCGGCTACCGCCGTCGGCACGAGGTCGCCCCGGGCCTGACCGGGCTCGCCCAGATCCACGGGCGCTACCACACCGACCCCGAATACAAGCTCGGCTACGACCTCCAGTACCTCGTCAACTGGTCGCCGGTGCTCGACCTCGAGATCCTCGGCAGGACCGTGTGGGTCGTGCTGTCGCGCAAGCTGTGACGGGGCGGCACGCCCGGTGGTGAGGCTGCGCGACGTCCTGACCGCGGCGCGGCGCGCGGTCCGGGCGGCCCGGCTCGAGGCGTACCGCCATCTGCGCGACCGCCGCGAGGCGCGCCAGGACGCCGCACGTGCGCCGGCGCCCGCTCCCGTCCCCGCGGCCGAGGTGCGGGCCGAGGTCGTGGTCTACTTCGCCGACCCGCCGGCCAACCTCTACCAGCTGCGCCAGTGGCTGCCGATCCTCACGCAGCTGCACGAGCGCCACCCGGTAGGGATCGTGTGCCGCTCGGCCGCCACCGTCGAGGCGGCCGAGCGCGAGACCGACCTGCCGGTCGTGCTGGTGCGCTCACTGCGCGACCTCGGTGCCTGCTACGACGGCAGCGGCGCCAAGGTGTGCCTCTACGTCAACAACCACCACCTCAACTTCCTGTCGCTGACGTTTCCCGACCAGCTCCACGTCCACCTCAACCACGGGGAGAGCGACAAGATCTCGATGGCGTCGAACCAGGCCAAGGCCTACGACCGGGTCCTCGTCGCCGGCGAGGTCGCGGTCGAGCGCTACCGCGCCAACCTCCTCGGCTTCGACGCGGCCACCCTGGTCGTGGTCGGTCGCCCCCAGCTGGACCTGCTGCCCCCGTCGCGGGTTCCACCGGACGGCAACCGGACCGTGCTGTATGCCCCGACGTGGGAGGGCGGCCGCGACGAGATGGACTACAGCTCGCTCGCGACGATGGGCGAGGCGATCGTGGCGGCGCTCGACGACGCCGGCTGGCGGGTCGTGTACCGGCCCCACCCCAAGGTCGGCGCCGACGATCCGGCGGCGGCCACCGCCAACCGCCGCATCGTCGCGCGCCTCGAGCAGCGGGCGGCCGCCGGCGCCGGACACCGCATCTCGCCGCCGGACGAGCCGATCGGCGAGGCGCTCGCCGGCGCCGAGGTGCTCGTCGCCGACGTGTCGAGCGTGCTGCTCGACTTCCTCGTCACCGGCCGGCCGGCGGTCGTCACCCGCCCGCCGGGCAGCCCCGGGCGACTGGCCGACACCGGCGGGCACGGCGCCGCAGTCGCGTACCCGCTCGGTGTCGACGACGTGCCGCGACTGGGGGAGATGCTCGAACG
>CAZSQF010000511.1:0-1741 GCA_964608935.1 uncultured Actinomycetota bacterium
CGCGCTGGCAAACCTGGCTCACGCCCACGCCAACGGCGCAAACGGCAAGGGCGACGTGCTGGTCGGCGACGGCCGTCACGTGTCGGCAACCGTCGATCCGACGCTGCGAGGCTTGGTGGCTCTGGTGCTCACCTCGCCGCCGTACGGGCCGTCATTGCACGGTCATGTGCGCACAGTTGCCGGCGGTGGTGTGCACAAGTTCAACAACACGTACTCCAACGACCCGGCCAACCTGGGTGCCGTCGGTTTGGACGAGCTGCTACAGGCGGTACTCGACATCCTGGTCGGCTGCCGACGGATCCTTCGTCCTGGGGGAATCGTCGCCATGACCGTGCGCCCATGGCGGGAGAACGGTCGCCTGATCGACCTGCCCGGCCTGATCGGGAATCTTGCCGACGCCGCAAAGCTGGATCTGTTTGAGCGCAATGTAGCCCTCCTGGCAGGACTGCGCTCCGGCCGTCTCGTACCCAGGGCTTCGTTCTTCGCAATGGAGCATGCCCGCAAGAGCCGGCGGCGCCCAGGTTGCCCTCGACTGGTCATCGCCCACGAGGACGTCTTGGTGTTCAGAAAGCCGCTGACCCGCTATTCCCACACCGACCAAACCGCCAATGCAGGTCCCCGAACGGTCTCTTCGCATCGGCCCTCCGATCAGATCACCTACCGTACGGGCGGCTTCCGCCTTGACAATCAAGCGGGCTTCGAGGCCTCCTCAAACCATGAGCCAACCCGAGCTGCGGCCAGAAGGGCCGCTCACAACAACGACGGCTGGGGAAACGGTAGCTCCGCAGCTCCTGCCAAGCCGCACGGAGGCAGAGAGTGACCAGCACCAGAAGCTCGGAGGCCGAGAAAGTCGGAAAGACGTATGGCGCGACGGCCGCCTTGGGCCAGCTACTTACCGTTACCGAACTTGCCGAGTACCTGCGCGTCCCGGTTCAAACGGTCTATCAATGGAGGTACAAGGGCGGTGGACCAGCAGCAATCCGGGTCGGCAGGCACCTGAGATATCACCCAGACGACATCCTCCGATGGATCGAAGACCACAAGGGTTCGTAGCTCCATGACCCAGTCCTATGTTCCTTGCGCGCCTCCGAGACCTCTCGTTTCTGCCTCTGGATACGACTCATGGGCCACGTAGTAAAACGGGCGAACCGTCCGAAACCCTATGTCGCCAGGTGGATCGATCCGTCAGGACGCGAGCGCTCGAAATCCTTCAAGCGGAAACTGGACGCCGACTCCCACCTTGTGAGCATCGAGTCATCGAAGTTGCGGGGTGATTATATCGACGCCAACCTCGCCCGAATCACCTTTGCCGAGTACTCTGAGACGGTCCGGCAGCACAAGGTCAATCAGCGGCCATCGACCAGGGTGCGAGATGAGACGTACTTCCGGTCTCTCATTCACCCCTACCTGGGTCACGTGCCAATCGGTCAAATAGGTTTTGCCGACATCAAGGCCGGGCTGGCGCAGCTGGACAGCCGGGGCTGTGCGCCGGCAACGATCCGCAAGGCGTTCCAGCTTCTGTCCAGCGTGTTGCGCGAGGCGGTGAAGGACCGGCGGTTGGTGCGCAACCCCTGTGCCGACATCGAACGATCTGCCCTTCCTCGAACCGATGAGCGGGAAATGCGGTTCTTGGACCGCGGGGAGATCGAGGCCCTGGCTTGTGCGATTGATCCGTTTTGCCGGCCACTTGTTCTCGTCGCCGCCGCGACCGGTCTGCGGTTCGGCGAGCTCGCCGGGCTTC
>CAZSQF010000512.1:0-1740 GCA_964608935.1 uncultured Actinomycetota bacterium
TTATGGCGTGGATGTGACTTGAACGGCCTAAATCACTTGGGGGCGATCTATGGTCAAGTGGATGCGGCCATGGAAACATGGCCCTATGTGGGCTTGCTGGTAGCATTCTTGGTGTTGACAACTAGGTGGGGGTGGCGGGATTCGAACCCGCACGGTGCGAAGCACCACCGGCTTGACAGGCCAGCGTGTCCTCCAGGACGCTGGAGAGGAAGGCTCTCAGATCATCCGAGGTCACTTTCGAGACGGCCTTGTCACCCACGGATTCGATGAGCTGACCGAGGGCGAGAAGGTAAGAATCGATGGTTCTTTGGCTTCGATTGGTGGCTCTGAGTGAGCGAACCCACGAAGCCTGGAGGTCTGAGAGAGTGCAACTGTTATCCGCTGTGCTAGGGGTGTGCTGGATAGCCATGGACAGAGGCTACACGAAAACCCAAGCACGCAAGGGAAAGCTCCGGGGGTGAGACTCGAACTCACAACCAACGGATTAACAGTCCGCTGCAGGGCGACTTAGTTATAGCGATAGCGGCCAGAAAAGGCCCGTCTACCAGGCCTTTTGCCTTTCATGGGTTTGCAGTGTTGCTTACCACTTTGCAGCAAAACGCGTCCTGGCCGCGTCCTGCGACTCAACCGACGCCACACGAAGTGGGACGGCCGGGCAGTACCGAACGGTGACTGTGGCACCCGGGACCGCGCTTTCCATTCGTCCACGGGAGAAGCATCGTCTCGACCAGGCGGCCCCCGATAGGACTGTCAAGACCCCGGGGGGCGATCGCCCTGATCCAGAACGATTCCTCTCCCCCGTGCCCAGGCTCGTACAGCCGCACCCAATGCGGGAACGTCACGCTCCAGCGTATTCCACAGCAATTGGTAGTCCACCCGGTGGTACACGTGGTCGACGATGATCCGGTTCGCGATCACATCGTCCCAAGGAACTTCCTCCGGCAGGTCCTCGCCGACGACATCCCGCAGCTTTGCCGCCGCGTCGCCGATTCTGCCCACCACAGCCTCGCCGGCAAGACGCAAGATACGATCAGTGTCATAGGCCCGCCGTCCCCGCTCAACAAGCTCTTCGGCGGCGCGGACCGCATCGACGAGATCGGCCACCAGCTTGTCAACGGGCCGGCTCATAGAGAGACGGCTTGCTCCAGGATCTCCCGGTCGCGAGAAAGAAGAGCACGACTGCTCACCACGTCGACGTCCACTCCCAAGAGCGCAGATAGCTCGCGCCGGAAGCGGGAGAGGTCGAAGAGTGACGCGTCTTGGGGCGGGTCCACGAGAAAATCGATATCGGAAAGATCGTGGGAATCGCCTCTAGCCACGGAACCGAAGACCCGCACGTTCGAGATTCGATACCGGGTCGCCAACGCCTCGATGTCGGCTTTGCGGTCCTCCACCAACACGCTGAGTGGAGAATCCCCAAACGTCCCACTTCCCGACGACGAGTTCATACCGCTCAGGATACCTGCCAGTCCGGCGACGGCCGAGTGGACCCGACGGGGCACCTGCTCTGCTATCCGCTCCTACGGTCGCACACTCCATGAGATGAGGGACGAACCGCATAATGTATCCCCCTGCCGGTTCTCGCGCGGGTGATTCGGCCGATTCCCGTGTTGGGGGCCGCGCGTTATGCACTGTGGCTATTTAGGCGGTGTGGTTAAGTCCCCTCAGCAAGTTCAGAGCCATCCGCTACGACCCGGTACCAAGTTCCTCGGCTAGTCCAACAAGAACCCCTTCGGGACC
>CAZSQF010000513.1:0-1735 GCA_964608935.1 uncultured Actinomycetota bacterium
ACCCTCTTTGACGTGGCGGGTCGACCGGTGCGGATCGTGGCCGAGGGCGTCAACCGCATGGGTGGCCCGGAGCTCGGGACGTTGATCATCACCCACTACACGCGCATCCTGCGCTACATCCGCCCCGACGAGGTCCACGTCATGTCGGAGGGCCGGATCGTGGCGTCGGGCGGGCGGGAGCTCGCCGACGAACTGGAAGAGCACGGCTACGAGCACCTGCGCGCGAGCGCCTGAGGGTCGCGGAGCGTCTCACGACGTTCTCACCGGCGGGCCGCGCGTGGCACGGCTCGATCAGGCACGATGATGCTCACGCCGAGGTCGGCCACCGGAAGGCAGGACGCGATGCGACTGGACGTCCCGACGCTCAAGAAGGACTTCCCGACCCTGTCCCGGGAGGTCCACGGGCGGCGGCTGGTGTTCCTCGACTCGGCCGCGTCGTCGCAGACCCCCCGTCCCGTCCTCGACGCCATGGCCGAGTACTACGAGCACCTGCGCTCGAACGTCGAGCGTGGGGTGTATCTCATCTCCGAGCAGGCGACCGAGCGCTACGAGGACGCCCGCCGGCGACTCGCCGCGTTCGTCGGAGCGCCGGCGTCCGACGGGGTGGTGTTCACCAAGAACGTGACCGAGGCGATGAACCTGGTCGCCTACGGCTGGGTGCGCCGCCGGCTCGGGCCCGGCGACGCGCTGCTCACGACCCAGATGGAGCACCACGCCAACTTCGTGCCGTGGTTCCACGCCGCCGAGGACGCCGGGTTCGACCTGCGCACCATCCCGGTCACCCCCGACTTCGAGCTCGACCTCGACGCCGCCCGCGACCTGCTCGCCGACGGCCGGGTCGGCTTCCTCGCGGTCGGCCACGTCAGCAACGTGCTCGGCACGATCAACCCGGTCGCCGAACTCGCCGCCATGGCGCGCGAGGCCAACCCGGACTGCGTCGTGCTCGTCGACGGCGCCCAGGCGGTCCCGCACCTGCCGGTCGACGTGGCCGACCTCGACGTCGACTTCTATGGGCTCACCGGACACAAGATGTGCGGTCCCACCGGGATCGGCGCGCTGGTGGCACGCCCCGAGCGGCTCGAGCAGATGGAGCCCTTCCTCACCGGCGGAGCCATGATCCGTGACGTGGCGCTCGATCACGTCACCTGGGACGAGCCGCCGCACAAGTTCGAGGCCGGCACCCCACCGATCGCCGAGGCGTTCGGGCTCGCCGCGGCCTGCGACTACCTCGACGACCACGGCATGGACGACGTCCGGGCGCACGAGCGTGCGCTATCGGGCGTGTTCCTCGACGCGCTCGACCAGATCGACGACGTCACCGTGTACGGCCCGCGCGACCCGGCGGCCCGGTCCGGGGCGATCTCGTTCTCGCTCGACGCCATCCACCCGCACGACGTCGGGGCGATGCTCGACTCGAAGGGGGTGTGCGTGCGGGTCGGCCACCACTGCGCCAAGCCGCTCATGCGCTGTCTCGGGGTCAACGCGACCGTCCGGGCTTCGCTCTACCTGTACAACGACGCGGACGACCTCGAGCCCCTCATCGAGGGTATCGACGCCGCCCGTTCGTTCTTCGCCCGCTAGAGCCGGAAGGGACCCGCCGTGAGCATGGATGACCTGTACCAGGAGATCATCCTCGACCACTACCGGAGCCCGAAGAACCGGGCGCCGAGGCTGGAGGACGAGGACGTGCACGTCCACCACTCCAACCCGCTGTGCGGCGACGAGATGGACCTGC
>CAZSQF010000514.1:0-1730 GCA_964608935.1 uncultured Actinomycetota bacterium
TGGTGCGGTTGTGGGGGCCGCAGAGCAGGGCGAGGTTGTTGATGTCGGTTTCGCCTCCGGTGTTCCATGGGGTGGCGTGGTCGGTGTGGCAGGTGATGCCGGCGCGGTTGCACAGGGGGTGGGTGCAGGTGGCGTCGCGGACGAGCAGGGCGTCGCGCAGCCAGTCGGGGGTGATGCGGGTTTTTCGGCCGACGCCGAGGGTCTGGCCGGTCTGGTCGAGAATCACGAGGCGGGTGTTGAAGCCGTCGGCGAGCAGCCGCCGTGCGGTGGGGGCAGACACCTTGAGCCGTCCGCCGGTCAGGCTGGCGAGCAGCTGGGCGTGGGTTTGTGACAGGCCGATGAGGGTGTCGTAGTCCATGGTGAGCAGGTTGGTGATGTCTGGGGTGGTGCCGTCACCGGAGGAGGTGGCCAGGTGTGCCATGAGGTTGTCGTGGCGGGCACGGCCGACCGGCCGACCGGGGTCAGCTGCTCGTCGTCGGGCAGCTGATCCATGTGGGGAGCGGTGGTGGTGTCGAGCAGGGCGAGGCCGACCGCGTCGGTGTCGCCCCAGAAGCGGCCGCCGGTGCCGTCCAGGCGGGGTTGGATGGCCAGGAACCGGCGGTCAGACGCGTCGGCCTCGGCGTCTTCGATCGTGTCGGGGTGACGGGCGTACAGCCAGTCGTCGACGATCCGGATGACGTCGTCGGGGTCGTCGGCATGGGCCTGTCCGACCGCCGTGGCGATGGCGGCGTCGACGGCGTGCCATTCGTGGGCACGGATGCGGTGTTGGCGGACGAGCATGGTGATGATGGTGCGCAGCTGCGACCACGACAGCCCACCGTTGGTGACCTCGCGGGCGGTCAACGGCAGCCGGGACAGGTGTTCGGCCACCGTGGCGAGCATGCGCCGGTCGGTGCGGGTCATGCGGCCTTGGACCGCCAACCACGTGTCGGCCGCGATGCCGGTCTGGGCGACGTCCTCGCCCGACACCTGCAGCCGTGCGATCTGCTGGATGGCTCGTGCCTGGAGCCGGTCGATCTCGGTGACGGTCTCCAGCAGTTCGGCCAGCGGGGGACAGGTCTGTGCGCCCACCGACGGGCCGGCCTGACGGGTCGGCGGGAGCACCGAGCCTGCGGCGGCAGGCGCGACGGGCGGTTGGGTTGTCTGGTGGTGCTCGAGGTGTTTCACCTCGGTTCCTGTCCCGCCCCTCAGCGGGTCCCAGTTGGCGAAGGCTGTCGAACTGGTGTTCGTGACCCTAGCGCATACCACCGACATGGCGCAAGCATGATCCACTTCTCTGCTGTGGAAAATGCGGCCAGCGCACGGACCATCCCGGCAACGGATGCCCGGACGGATCACGGCAGCGACCCGCCGGCCCAGCGTGCTCAGAACGGGGCGTCGGAGCTTGCGGTGGAGACGGCGTCGAAGGGGTCCTCGGGCAGGGCGGCGGCGGGCTCGTCCGGCGGCGGAGCGGAGCCCGCCTCGGCAGGTCGCGTTGCCCAGGCAGGGAACGGGAACTCGACGGCCAGCGGCACCGGCAGCTCGGGCTGGCTGACGATCATCGCCCCCGGCTTGAGGATGGTCGCCCGCTGGCGGTGGGCGGCGGGCAGGAACCCGTACTCCTCGCGGCCCGCCTCGGCGGCGTCCAACCTCCCGACGACCCGGATGGCCGAGTTGGCGATGATCCGCCGCTCGACCTCGCTGGCCGTCTGCTGGGCACCGATGAGGATGATGCCCAGCGACCGGCCCCG
>CAZSQF010000515.1:0-1723 GCA_964608935.1 uncultured Actinomycetota bacterium
CGCCGTCACGGCTGATGGCCTTCAGCCGCGCCTTCTTGGTCCGCGTCATCCCGTCCGAGTCCGTGAGGTGCTGGGCGGCGGCGAGCCCGGCCTGGTAGCGCTTGGCGAGGTCGGCCTCGTCCTCCTTGGTCAACAGGTCGTGCTTGCCGGCGTCGTTGAGGTACTGGCGCACGAGGTCGGTGGTCAGCGCCGCGGTGTGGTCGACCACGTCCTCGGGAGCGTCGTCGGCGACGTCGTCGATGACCTGGATCCCCTGCCCCCGGGCATCGTCGATCGCGTCCTCGACCCACGTGTCACCGTGGAGCTCGGGGACGTGAAGCTCCTGGAGCTCGGAGAGCAGCACGTAGCCGCGCTCGCCTGAGCGCTCCAGCAGCTCCTCGACAGCCACTTCGGCGGTCGGGAGATCGGTCGGGTTCACCGTGGCCTCCTCGCGGGACGGGGGCATCGTCGCACCGACGGTGCGACGGCGGCGGCATCTGGTCTGTAGGACGTCGCCCCTGCGGGCTCGGTTGCACCGAGCCGTCGCCGCCGGTCAGGCGGCGCACCGGCGCGCCGTGTCGGGGACGACGTGGACACCCTCGCACGCCGGGTTCGCAGCTGTCGCGGCTCCGGTGCCGTCGAACGGGCGGGATGGCCCCGTCCGCGGCGGCCGGTCACCGTCCGACCAGCCGGAGGGATGGGGAGCATAACCGCCACAACCTCTGCAACGACGGAATCGACCCCGACCGTCCCTGACTCGATCGAACGTGCGTTGAGCGCACAGCGCACGATACCTCATCCCGAGGCGCTCACCCGGCCCGGCCGGCGCCGACCTCGACGACGTGTCCGTCCTGGCACCGCACGCCCTCGGCGCGCAGCCGGGCGGCGTGCTCGCTCTCGAGGCCGGGGACGAGTCGCCCGGACGCCGTCACGACACGCCACCACGGCAGGTCGACCTCGGCGGCGGCGAGCACCCGCCCGACCGCCCGGGCCGCGGTGGGACGACCCGCTTCGGCCGCCACCTCCCCGTAGGAGACCACGACGCCCGGCGGCACCGACCGCACGACCTCGATGACGCGGTCCGCGAAGGTCATGGTCGTCGCAGGCTCACCCGCGTGGACGGACCGGTTCGACCTCGGACGCGGTCTGAGCACCGCCGGCCCCGCTCTCCGGCGGGCCGTCGCCGTCCGTGCCGCGATCGTCGTCCCCACGGTCGTGCTCGAGGGCGTCCGGGCGCGTGCGGGCCGGGTAGGCGATCCGCGGGTGGTAGATCCCCACCAGGGACTCGACGATCGTGTCCCGCGCGGTGCGCAGCTCGCGGAAGGTCAGGTCGGACTCGGCGAACTGCTCGTCCTCGAGGCGCTCGTGGAGCAGGCGTTCGACGGTGCTTTCGATCTCCTCGCGCGGGATCGTGCCCCGGGACATCGCCATCGCGCGGGTCGTCGCCTCGCAGCAGTCGGCGAGCAGCAGGATCGCCGCCTCCTTGCTGCGCGGCCGTGAGCCCTTGTAGCGGAAGTGCTCCTCGTCGACAGCCTCCCGGTTCCCGCCGGCACTGCGGACGGCCTGCTCGTAGAAGTAGCTCACGACCATGGTGCCGTGGTGGCTGCCGATGCAGGCGACCACCTCGGGCGGCAGCTTGTACTCGGTCGCCATCTCCACGCCGTCGATGACGTGGTTCTGGATGATCACGGCCGACACCTCGGGGTCGAGCTCGTCGTGGGGGTTGGCGATGCCCTGCTGGTTC
>CAZSQF010000516.1:0-1720 GCA_964608935.1 uncultured Actinomycetota bacterium
GCTCCTGCCGGAGGGCACGGTCACCCTGCTGCTGGGTGACGTCGAGGGGTCGGTGGGCTGGTGGGAGGCGGATCCCGGGGCAATGGGCCTGGCGTCACGCCGTCTTCACGAGATCGTGTCCCGCGTCGCCCGCGAGCGCGGAGGCGTCCGGCCCGTGGAGCAGGGTGAAGGCGACAGCTTCGTGTTGGCGTTCGCTCGCGGCTCCGACGCGATTGCGGGTGCGCTCGACATGCAACGGATGATCGGTCGGGAGCCGTGGCCGGGCGATATCGAACTGCGCGTCCGCGTGGGCATCCACACGGGTGAGGTCGAGGTCCGCGACGGACTCTTCTACGAGGGCGCCACGATCAACCGGTGCGCCCGGCTGCGGGACCTGGGCCATGGCGGCCAGACTCTGGTATCGCAGGCGACCAGGGACGTGGTCGCGGACCGACTGCCTGACGGGGCGCTGCTCGACGATCTCGGGCGTCACGGGCTGCGGGGGTTCGACCGGGCCGAGCAGGTGTACGCACTACGCCATCCTGACCTGCTCGAGGCGTTCCCGCCGCTGCGGGGCGGCCGTGGAGTCGGGGGCGGCCTGCCGCTGCGGCTGACGAGCTTCGTGGGCCGCGAGCAGGAACGCCAGGAAGTGCGGGGGCTGCTGGGTCGGGCGCGACTGGTCACGCTCACCGGAGCCGGCGGGTCGGGCAAGACCCGCCTGGTCATGGAGGTGGTCGGCGAGGTCGACGAGGAGTTCGACGCTGGTGCCTGGTGGGTAGATCTGGCGCCGCTGTCGGAGCCGGCACTTCTGGCCAGCACGGTCGCCGGTGCGCTCGGGATCAGGGAGTCCAGCTCGGAGGACGTGGTCGACACGCTGGTGGGTGGGCTGGCCGACCATCGGCTGATGGTATTGGACAACTGCGAGCATCTGGTGGAGGAGTGTGCGGGGCTCGTGGCTCGCCTGCTCGCGGGCTGTCCTGAGGTGGTGGTCGTGGCCACGAGCCGCGAGCCGCTTCGCGTCGACGGTGAGGTGACATTCCGGGTGCCCTCGCTTGCGGTGCCCGAGGAGGAGCCGGCGACGATCGCTGCGCTGTCGGGGTCACCGGCGGCCCGACTGTTCCTCGACCGGGCCGCGTTGGCACGCCCGGACGTGCGGCCGCCGGATCGGGACGCCGCAGCGATCGCGGGGATCTGCCGACATCTGGACGGGATCCCGCTGGCGATCGAGCTTGCCGCTGCGCGCACGCGGCTGCTGACGCCATCGCAGATCCTTGAGGACCTGTCGGATCGGTTTCATCTGCTCACCGGCGGCGCTCGTACCGCGGTGCCACGCCAGCGGACGTTGGAGGCGTCGGTCGACTGGAGCTACCGCCTGCTCGGGGAGGCGGAGCGGGCGCTGCTGGCGCGCTTGTCGGTGTTCGTGGGCAGCTTCGATCTCGCGGCCGTGACCGAGGTCTGCGCGGGCCGGCCCATCGGTCCCGGGCACGTGTTGGACCTGCTGTCCCATCTGGTGGACCGGTCGCTGGTGCAGGTCGAAGACGCCGGCGGATCGGCGCGCTACCGGTTGCTGGAGACGTTGCGTGCGTACGCGCGGTTGCGGCTGGCGGACGCCGGTGAGGTGGCGGAGTTCCGCACCCGCCACCTGGACCACTGTGTGGCGCTGGCGGAGGCCGCCGCGGGCCACCTGCGCAGCCACGAGTCGCGAGCCTGGCTGGCGCGGCTCGACGACGAGCTGGGGAAC
>CAZSQF010000517.1:0-1704 GCA_964608935.1 uncultured Actinomycetota bacterium
ACGACAAGGAGAAGCTGCAGGAGCGGCTGGCGAAGCTCTCCGGCGGTGTGGCGGTGATCCGCGTCGGCGGCGGCAGCGAGATCGAGGTGAAGGAGCGCAAGGACCGCGTCGACGACGCCCTTAACGCCACCCGCGCCGCGGTCGAGGAAGGCGTCGTGCCGGGCGGTGGCGTGGCGCTCCTGCGTGCCAAGAAAGCCCTTGAGGGCATTGCCTCCGACAATCCAGAGGTTCAGGCGGGGATCAAGATCATCATCAAGGCGCTTGAGTCACCGCTCCGCCAGATCGCCGAGAATTCGGGCGTAGACGGCTCGATTGTGGTCGGTAGGATTCTGGACAACGAGTCCGGCACCTTTGGCTTCAACGCTCAGACCGAAGAGTATGTCAACATGGTCGAAGCGGGCATCATCGATCCGGCGAAGGTGGTGAGGGTCGCGCTGCAGGACGCCGCTTCGGTAGCGGGCTTGCTGGTGACGACCGAGGCCATGGTTGCTGAGAGGCCGAGGAAGGAACCTGTCGGCGCCGGCGGCATGCCAGGTGGCATGGGTGGCATGGGCGGCATGGATTTCTGATCCAAATTTGGAAGCCGAGCGGGAGAGGGGTCGTCCTGTCCCGCTCGTATTCAGGCGACGCCCACTCCGGTGCCGTCCTCTCTTTCCACGATTACGGGAAGAACTGGGGCCATGACGTCCGCCCAGCGCCAGGGATTGTGTGCATAACTGCCCCGGCTCCTGAAGGGAGTGCGCCCCAGGACGAAAGGATCATGTCAGCGCCTGGACAAATTGCGACTGGAAGCTGTAATTGACGGGAATGTACCGATTCGGTTCTTTTCAAACTGTCAGCTCTCTGGGACGAGCCAGCTTCAATGAGAACGTACACTGGCAGGTCGTTTACGCTGGAGGTAAGAAGGAAGAGGTTGTCGCGCGCCTCAGCCTCCTCCGATCGAGAACCGCCGGGGCTTCATGACGCGGACGCTGGTTGCGCCGCGACCACTCAGGACCGAATCCCCAGGTCGGATAGGGCTTCCCTGCGGAATCTGTTTCATCAGTACTCGGGCACAACGGCTGCCGATCCGTCGTGCAAATCCAGCCACTCAAGCACACTTGAGTCTGCAGGCGGGACGGGTCGCATTCTCCCCGATTTGACTGCTCCCGAGCCCGCAGAGGTGCTCATTGAGAGTCATCCTCCGCGCAAGAGGAAGTCCCGATCAGCTCGGGTTTCGTCGGCGAGCCCCGTCGAAAATAAACCGAAGCCGAGGAAGGCAGTCGAGAGGCCCTCCCGGACCGCAGCGGCTCCAGTTCACAAGAGCTTTCGGCCTGCTGCGGAGAGGGCTGCGCCGGCATTGTTCACTCCACAGCCGGAGAAGCGTGGCACTTCGCGGATCTCACGCGACTCCTATCAGCGGCCGTCTGCACGTGACCGCTCCGGCAAATCCTTTCGCGCAGGGCAGCGTTGGAAGCGACGGCTTCCGAAGGTGTGCTGGTAGCACAGCGCCGGCAGGGGAACAGCGCCTAGCGTCTCAGGCTGCCGGCCCCCACGTAGCATGTGCTCCCGAGCCCAGGCGATCGACGGCAAGCTTTGCCACGGCGATGTCCTGAAGCGCCACTCCCGTGCTGTCGAAGAGCGTGATGTCGTCGGCGGAGAGGCGGCCGGCCGCCGTTCCGTTTAGGACCGCGCCGATCGAGCCGGCAATGCTGGAGCGGTCGA
>CAZSQF010000518.1:0-1700 GCA_964608935.1 uncultured Actinomycetota bacterium
GGCGCTAAACCCTGTAGCCAGCTTTTTGAGCGCTGATGATTCGTCGGACGAAAAATGCAATCTTCCGACGAAGACTGCCCCGACTGTCGATTGTCTTTTTCGACTGTCGGGTGTTCTGGAGCGAATCCCACAGCCAGCTTTTCGGTCATTGATGATTCGTCGGACGAAAAATGTCACGAAAACCTTCGGGATCCGACGAGGACTATCTGTTAAAAGGAAATTCCTGCACCCAGTTAAATCCCCGGTTTAGTAAAGGGAATGTATTCAGATCGTATTTGTTCAATTCAATGACCAGGGATTCTCCGTCCTTTTCTCCGGTTAGTGAGAGCGTTGAATCCTGTTCTGTGTACTCAAAGGAGTAGCTTTCATCTCCTCTGTTCAGGCTGAAAGTATTTTCTGAAGCATTCGTTTCAGTCTCAAAAATTTGTTTTTCTTCGGTCATTCTGATGATATGGGCCCTTCGTTCATTTTCAATTATAAGATACCGCCATCTCTCGTCATTAGTCATAAGAGGTGGAACTAATGTATCATCTCTTTCATATGATTCCACTTCCCAAATACCAAACATAACTGGCTTCTCCCGGTCAGGTCCAGTTTGTTGATATCTCTGCCACGCGTTCAGAGAAGAGCTGATCATGATATATCCCACAAATAAGATTTTTAAAACCAATACACCACGCTTATCCCATTCATCCTTAAATATTTTCCTGAACCGGACCGCAGACACAGATTTGTTGAGCACAAATATGTTTAATAGTCTTTTTCCATCAAATGATAACAACACGAGGCTGAATAGAACAAGGTGCATTGAAAACTGTTTTACCGGAATATCATAACTGAAGTTTAATACCATTACATGGGTCATCACTCCCAGTGAAACCAATGCACCAAGAGTTGTGGTTTTTCTGAAGAGCAAGAGTATTGCGGCTATGATCTCCATCATACCGGCAAAAAAAGTATAGGATTTGGAGAAGCCCATAAACGACCAGGCGAGTCCCATTGGTGAGGCCTCTCCAAACGGTTGGAGGAGCCGCCACAAACCGGGAAATGAAAACTGCGTATCTATAACTTTTACAATTCCATAACCAAACAGAGTTACAAAAAGGTAGTATCTCAAATGCAGACGAAGCCAGTAAACAAGCTTTCTGTAATTTAGCCGGTGGCGGTCCAGAATTGTCCATAAAAGAGTGCCAATAACAGAAAGAGCCGCGTAAATTAGAACACGAATATAATCAATCAGCCTGTCGGAACTTCCCATAAACTGTGTGTTAATTTCATCTTCGATCGATAAAACCGAAGATCCTGCCCATACTCCCAGATCGTTCCAGAAAGAATTGAAATAATCACTGAGGACCGAGATACCGGGAATAGCATCATATGGAGACGGCAGGGTATAAAGCAGTACATACAGACAGGTAAACCTGAACAGAATTTTTTTGCCAGGTCCCCATCTTTTTTTAGCGTAATAATCCATGGCAAAGCATTTTAAGTCATCCTAAATACTTTTCTTCTTCCAGAAATGCAAAAGATATTGATTCCCCCCGACTGTCGATTGTTTCTTTCGACTGTCGGGTGTCCAACTATAAAACCCGCCGCCAGCTATTTGGGCGTTGTTCTGACGCCAAACCCCGCTGCCAGCTATTTCGGCGTTGATCGGGAATTCGTCGGACGAAAAACCTCCCGAAAGCATTTGGGATCCT
>CAZSQF010000519.1:0-1698 GCA_964608935.1 uncultured Actinomycetota bacterium
TTCCACAGTGATCGGCGCCGCTTGCGCGGCGATCTGCGGCTCGGAAGATGGAGGGGTTGCCCGGCCGACGTCGACGCCCCTTGGTGTTGTGAACCCGATCCACAGTGTGGCGCGGGGGCTTCAGGAACCTGTGGCTGCTGCTTCGAGCGCGTTCCCCAGACTCTTTACCAGCAGGCTCCTCCGGGCGGCGTCCATCGGATGAGAGGAGACCGTGATGGGCGTGGAAGGTGATGAGTTCTTCGTCGAGCGGGTTGGTGGGCTCGACGTGCACAAGCGCACGGTGACTGCGACGGTGCGGTTCCCGGGCCCCAAGGGTGGTCGGGCGTCGCGGACGGCGACGTTTTCGACCACGGTCAAGGGCCTGTTGGAGTTGTCGGACTGGCTTGGCCGGTTCGGGGTGATCCTGGTCGGGATGGAGTCGACCGGGGTGTACTGGAAGCCGGTGTTCTTCCTGCTCGAGGAGCGGTTCGAGTGCTGGCTGCTCAACGCCCGGCATCTGCGCAACGTCCCGGGCCGCAAGACCGATGTGGCCGATTCGGCCTGGATCGCCCGGCTGGTCGAGCAGGGCCTGGTGCGCCCGTCGTTCGTGCCGCCACGGCCGATCCGGGACCTGCGCGACCTCACCCGCTACCGGCGGGCGCTCAGTGAGGAGCGGTCCCGGGAGATCCAGCGGCTGGACAAGGTGCTGCAGGACGCGATGATCAAGCTCAGCTCGGTGGTGTCGACGCTGCAGACCAAGACCGCCCGGCAGATCCTGGCGGCCCTGGTCGGCGGCGAGGACGACGTCACGGTGCTGGCCGCGATGGGCCGCGGGCCGCTCAAGGACCGCCAGGACGAGCTGGCCGAGGCCCTGTCGGGCCGGTTCCGTCGGGAGCACCACGGGCTGCTGATCAGCCAGATCCTCACCCACGTGGACTTCCTGGACGGCCAGATCGGCCAGCTCGACGAACGGTTGGAGGAGCTGTTCGCCCCTTTCGATGAGCTGCCCGAGCTGGTCGCGACCATCCCGGGCGTGTCGCTGCGGGGTGCGCAGGTGCTGCTGGCCGAGTGCGGCACCGACATGGACCGGTTCCCCTCTGCGGCACATCTGGCCTCATGGGCCGGGATCTGCCCGGGCAACGACGAATCGGCCGGCAAGACCCGTTCCGGCAAGACCCGCAAGGGCTCGACCTGGCTACGTACCGAGTTGACCGCCGCCGCGAAGGCAGCCGGACGCACCAAGGGCACCTACCTGGCCGCGCACCAGGCCCAGATCAAGGCCCGGCGCGGCTACCCCAGGCCGTCGGCGCGACCCGTCACGACATCCTCGTGGCGTTCTTCTACATCGTCCATGACCGTGTTCCGTTCCGCGAGCTCGGTGCGGACTGGCACGAGCAGCGCAACTCGACCGAACATCGCACCCGACGGCTGGTCAAGCAGCTCGAACAGCTCGGGCACACCGTCACCCTCGAACCGGCCGCCTGACTCAGCGGCTCCGCCGCTGGCCGGACTGACGTCCGGCTATCTCGTCATGCCCTGATCCCGAGCCGGTGCGATCATCTTTTCCCCAGGTGTGGAATTGGTGGTCCGGACAGTGCCGTGGGAGAGCACACTGCGTGCGTCAGCGAATGCAGGATGGCACGATGGCCGTGGACGAAGCCGCGCGACACCAGCTGTACAACTCGCTCGAGTCGACGCTGGGTCCCGAGCCCACGAGCA
>CAZSQF010000520.1:0-1692 GCA_964608935.1 uncultured Actinomycetota bacterium
TGGGGCCTTCGCCTGAACGTCGGGATCGTCCGGGGCGGTGCCGCGTGATTCCGCATCGGGAGATCCTCGACCTTCGGGGCGAGTGGGGTCTGCGGGGGGACGTCATCGAGAAGGACTATGCCCTCGGCTGGCTCCTCGCTGCCATCGGCCAACACCCGGACCTGAACGAGACGTGGATCTTCAAGGGCGGAACGAGCCTCCGCAAGTGCTACTTCGAGACCTACCGGTTCTCGGAGGATCTCGACTTCACGGTCGTCGACGGCGGACCCGAGGACCCGGCCGACCTGGTGCCGATCTTCACGGAGGTCGGCACATGGCTCCGGAAGGAAACCGGCATCGAGATTGTCGTCGACGACCGCTCCTTCCGGCGACGGAGGAACCGACGCGGCGAGCCAACCACCGAGGGTCGGGTCTCGTTTCGGGGCCCCAGTCAGCCCCCGCAGTTGCCGAAGGTCAAGCTCGATCTCACGAGCGATGAGGTCCTCGTCGAGCGCCCGGTGCCCCGACCCGTCCTGCATCCCTACACGGACGTTCCTGCGGACCCAGCCACCGTGCTGTCGTATTCACTGGCCGAGCTGCACGCGGAGAAGATTCGAGCACTCGCTGAGCGATGCCGTCCGCGCGACCTATACGACGTCGTACTGATCCACCGCCACCCAGACCTGGCCGAGCAGGCTTCGCGGGTCCTGTCGATCCTGGAAGACAAGTGCCACCACGCCGACATCGACGTCCCGACGATCGGCTCCATCTACGAGTCGCCCTTCCGCGCCGAGCTCGAGCAGGAGTGGGAGAACATGCTGGGCCACCAGCTCCCTCACCTACCCCGAGTGGCGGACTACTGGGAGGATCTCACCAGCGTGTTCGCGTGGCTCGACGGGACTCTCGCCATCCTCGTCCCGCCGCGTGCGGACCAGGCGGGGCTCGACGACACCTGGGTGGCGCCCGCGACGGTCGCCACCTGGCATGTGGCCGCACCGCTCGAACTCATCCGTTTCGCAGGAGCCAACCGACTGACGGTCGACCTCGACTACGTGCCGCTCGGACGCGGTCGCGTGGGCTGGCGCGAGGTCCAGCCATATTCGCTGCGCATGACACGGGAGGGCAGGCTCCTGCTCTTCGTCGTGAACGATCGTGGAGCCCTGCGTGGGTACCGAGTCGACCGGATCCGCGACGTCCGTGTCACGGACCGCCGCTTCACCCCCCGATTCATGATCGAGTTCTGACCGCCGCCGGCGCGTACCTGACCCCGCACGGCTCGCGCAGGCCAGCGTCCACCCAGGGACCGCACCTCCTCCCGCACGAATCGCGACGTACCCTTGTGTCCCCCGGAGGACCAGCATGAAGACCATCACGCGGACCGTCGTGACCGTCGATCTCAATGCCCAAATGTTTCGCGAAGGTCGGGTGACCATCCACGAAGCACTCCTCGACGGTGATGAGGACCTCAGCATCGGTTCCAAGGTCTTCCTCCACGACGGCGACGTTGCCTACCTGTCGGCGATCGTCACTGGCCACGAAGGCGACCTCTGGGAACTCACCCTTCAGCGCGACTCCAACGGCACGTCGCCCACCGGCCCCTGACAGCTGCCACACGTCGTCGCCCCACGAACCGGGGACGGGATCGCACCGGCCGGGGTTGCCGCGGCCTGTGCCGCGCGTGTGATGCATGGGTGTGTCGCGGTACTTCGGGAG
>CAZSQF010000521.1:0-1678 GCA_964608935.1 uncultured Actinomycetota bacterium
CCTGGAGCTCGCGCAGGTAGGCCTGGGCGGTGTCGGCGTCGCGGATGTCGGGATGCGACACGATCTCGAGCAGCGGGATCCCGCAGCGGTTGTAGTCGATCAGCGAGCGGTCGGCGCCGTGCAGGCGACCGGTCGCGCCGACGTGCAGCGACTTGCCCGTGTCCTCCTCCATGTGGAGGCGCTCGATTCCGACACGGCGCGTCTCGGGCCCGTCGGGCGTCGCCACCTCGACGTCGAGGTGGCCGTCGTGGCACAGCGGCACGTCGTACTGGCTGATCTGGTAGTTCTTGGCCAGGTCGGGGTAGAAGTAGTTCTTGCGGTGGAAGCGGCAGTCGGCGGCGATGTGGCCGTTGAGGGCGAGCCCGAGCAGCGCGGCGTCCTCGACCGCCCGTGCGTTCAGCACCGGCAGCGCGCCGGGCTGGCCCGTGCACACGGGGCACACGTTGGTGTTCGGCGGCGCCCCGAAGTCGGTCGAGCAGCCACACCACATCTTGGTCGCGGTCGTCAGCTCGACGTGGACCTCGAGCCCGACCACCAGCTCCCACCCCTCGACGAAGGTCGTGACGGTGCGGTCGGCGGTGTCGGTCGCGCCCATCAGGCCACCTCCACGGCCGCGTCGCCGTGCGGGACGGCGGCGAAGCCGAGCTCCTGCTCCAGCGCCCACGCGACCCGGTACATCACGTCGTCGCGCAGCAGCGGCGCCATCACCTGCACCCCCACCGGCAGGGCACTGCCCGGCGCGTCGGGTGCCTCGGCCAGACCGGCCGGCAGCGACAGCGCGGGTGTCCCGGCGAGCGACGCCGGCACCGTCGCGACGTCGTTGAGGTACATCGCGAGCGGGTCGTCGGTCTTGGTGCCGAGCCCGAACGCCACGGTCGGCGCGGTGGGGCTGATGAGCACGTCGGCCTGCCCGAACGCGGCGGCGAAGTCGCGGGCGATGAGCGTGCGCACCTTGCTGGCCTGGAGGTAGTAGGCGTCGTAGTAGCCGCTCGACAGCGCATGGGTGCCGATCATGATGCGCCGCTTGACCTCCGGGCCGAACCCCGCTGCGCGGGTCGCGGCGTTCATCTCCTCGGCGGTGGCCGCATCGACGCGCAGGCCGTAGCGCACGCCGTCGTAGCGGGCCAGGTTCGACGACGCCTCCGACGGGGCGATGAGGTAGTACGCCGGCAGCCCGTACGGGGCGTGGGGCAGGGACACGTCGACGATCTCGGCGCCGAGCCGCTCCAGCCGCTCCAGCGTCTGGCGGAAGACCTGCTCGACGCCCGGCTCGTAGCCCTCCCCCTGGAGCTCGGCGACGACGCCGACGCGCAGACCCTCGACCCCATCGCGCAGGTGGGCGATGAGGTCGGGGACCTCGTCGGGGACCGAGGTCGAGTCCAGCGGGTCGTGGCCCTGGATGACCGCCTGGAGCCGCGCGGCGTCCTCGACCGTGCGCGCCAGGGGGCCGGCCTGGTCGAGCGAGGACGCGAATGCGACCAACCCGTAGCGCGACACGGTCCCGTAGGTCGGCTTCGCCCCGACGATGCCGGTCAGCGCGGCGGGCTGGCGGATCGACCCGCCGGTGTCGGTGCCGATCGCCAGGGGCGCGAACAGCCCGGCCACCGCCGAGGCCGACCCGCCCGACGAGCCACCGGGCACGCGCGCGAGGTCCCACGGGTTGCGCGTGTCACCGAAG
>CAZSQF010000522.1:0-1671 GCA_964608935.1 uncultured Actinomycetota bacterium
CGCTGCTGACGGTCCTGCTGCGCGAGCCCCGCCGCGGTCGGCAGGAGCGCCTCGAGGCCGGCGTCCCAGCGGACCTCGAGATCACGGAGCCGCCGCCCCCCGGCCTCGTGGAGGCCTACCGCACCATGGGCCAGATCGTGACGATGCGACGGCTCTGGTACGTGGCCCCGCTGACGATCGTGGCGGGCACCGGATCGGTCGTGATCCTCAACGTCTACTACGCCGAGGTCTTCCTGATCGGGGCCGGCACCCGCGGGCTGATCGCCGGCGGGTCGGCGGCACTCGGGGTGGTCGGGTTGCTTGCCTTCGGTCCCATCAGTGACCGCATGCTGCGGGAGAACCCGGCACGGCTCACGATCCTGGTGGCCGCGATGACGCTCTACCAGGGGCTCGGGTTCGCCGTGCTGGCCTTCGCCCCCAACGCCGCCGTGGCCATCGGTGTCGGCATCCCGTTCGGCATCGCCAGCGCCGCGCTGTTCCCCGCCCAGCTCACCCTGCTGTCGCTGGTCGTGCCGCCGCGGATGCGCGGGATCGGCCTGCAGACCCAGACCCCGTTCGAGCTGATCGGCCTCCTCGCGGCACCGGCACTGACCGCGGTCGCGGTCGGGTCGTTCGGGCTGAAGACCGGGATGCTGTTCTTCGGTCTCCCGCTGGTGCCGGCCGCGGCCATCATCGCCTCCACCGCCGGACACGTGGAGAAGGACATCCGCAACGCCCGGCGCGACGCCGTGGCCGCCGCCGAGGCCACCCGGCTGCGTGAATCCGGGTCCGACAACCTCCTGCTGGTGCGAAACCTCGACGTCGGCTACGACGGCGTGCAGGTGCTCTTCGGCGTGGACCTCGACGTCACCGAGGGGGAGCTGCTGGCACTGCTGGGGACCAACGGCGCAGGCAAGTCCACGCTCCTGCGGGGCATCTCCGGCACGCAGGACCCGACGGCTGGCGCGATCTTCCTCGACGGTCGCGACATCACCCACCTGCCACCTGCCGAGACCGCCCAGCTCGGGGTCGTGATGATGCCGGGCGGCAGGGCCGTGTTCGCCGACCTCTCTGTCCGGGCGAACCTGCAGGCCGCCACCTGGCTCTACCGCGAGGAGCGGGACAATGCCGCCCGGATCGACGAGGTCCTGGAGTTCTTCCCCGTGCTCCGAGAACGGCTGGACCAGCGGGCAGGGGCGCTCTCGGGCGGCGAGCAGCAGATGGTCGCGCTCGGGCAGGCCCTCGTCATGCGCCCGCGACTGCTGATGATCGACGAGCTGTCACTGGGGTTGGCCCCGCAGGTCGTCGAGCAGCTGCTCGAGCTCCTGCGACGCATCCACGCCTCCGGCACCACCGTGATCATCGTCGAACAGTCGCTGAACGTCGCGGCCACCGTCGCCGACCGGTCGGTGTTCATGGAGAAGGGCGAGATCCGCTTCGACGGACCCACCGACGAGCTCCTGGCACGCCCGGACCTGGTCCGATCGGTGTTCATCGGTGGCGGCGTCGCCGGCGGACGCCGGCGCGCGACCGCCGCAGCGGGACGGGACGACGCGGTACCCGCGCTGACGGTCGTCGACGTGCGGAAGTCCTTCGGCGGGATCGCGGCCCTGCGCGGCACCAGCCTGGAGGTCCACGGCGGCGAGATCCTCGGCATCATCGGTCCCAACGGCGCCGGCAAGACCACGCTGT
>CAZSQF010000523.1:0-1661 GCA_964608935.1 uncultured Actinomycetota bacterium
CATTTTCCAGATGATAAGCAGCAAGGCCGTCGATGGAGATAAGGATTACGTGGTTGGTTTCAGCGCCCCTATCATTTTCATTCATAACTGTTGATGACAGACCTGCGAGAACCACCGTAACAAAGACTATTAAAAGTACAGATAAACTTTTAAGCATTTAATTCTCATATTATTTATTAATTTTTATTGTTCGACCCCGCGTACCGTACTCGCGCCTCGAAGATAGAAGGTGGAGCCTACCTGCAATGTCTCCAAGAGGGTTTGATAGCGGAAGCCGTCCGGAAATGATATCCCTGCCTTGTGAGTATGTTCGTGAACACGTATAGTTTCCGGATCTGGTCCGTCCTTGAGCAGTTCATGAAGGATACGACCATCCATGCTTGAAGGCGGCTCAATTCCCTGCAGGTGCAGAATCGTCGGTATGAAATCAACGTTACCCGTCGGCACGCTGCTACGCAGACCTGTTTTGATATCAGGGCCTGCAGCCACGAGGTGGATCCGGACATCATATGGACTGTCTGATCCGTGAGAAGCAGTACCGTTGCGGGTAGTTGCCCCCGAAAAACCGAATTCGTTGACATCATCATTCCAAGCCGGCGAAACGAGAATGTCTGCACTGCGCTCATGGTCCCACTGGATCGCTGCAGTCGAAATCGTGCCGGGAACCCTTCCTTCGGCAGAGCCAGGCCGAGATGGCCGAGTGTAAATAGCACCTACTTCTTCATCCCGTTGCAACACCTCAACAATCTTTGTCAGCAGATTCGGATTGTCGTCCATCAGGTAAATCATGTTGCTGACAACTTTCACACCATCACTATTCAGATCTGCTTCCGTAAGAATCCGGGAAATACTGAATTTACCCGTATTGGTCGTAAAACCGTGATCGGTTGTAACAAAAATATTCACACGTTCGCTCAATCCGTGTTCCTCATGAGCCTCAACGATTCTGCCGATCTGCTTGTCGATATTGGCAATCGCTTCGAAGGCCTCCGGCGATCCGACACCATTCCCGTGGTTGGCAGCATCAGACTCAAGAATCCACATCAGAGTAAAATCGGGAGGGTTGTTGCCAAGGGCATGGTGCAGATAGACATCAAAAAACCAGACGGTTCCGCCAGAATTACTCTTCGGAAATTCGCCGATCGCTTCCACAGCTTGCTCCCCTGCGGACTTCGGAACAAAAAAACCGCCGTCAGCAAAATTTCCCCCACCCTTGTAGTTCCAGCTCCAAATTCCCTTTCCCGCTGCACGGTGATTATGTATCAGGCTGTTTCCTGATCCGGCGGAACCACAAGAGAAGAAAAGACGACCTGCCTTCTCCATCAATTCGCCGACGGAAATCGTCGTCAGCAATTGTCCCCCCGTCACTTCGTCAAACCGCATCAGGTTATCGGCGTTTCCGGTACTGAAGGCGTCCTCACCCATGTCGGGAACCCACATGAGATTATGGATGAGTCCATGACGGGATGGGTAGCTGCCAGTAATGATAGAAGGACTATTGGCACGTGTAACCGTCGGAAAGACCGCTGTGTGCCTTTCAGCGAAAACACCCCGCTTCCCCAGCGAATAAAGGTTGGGCATCCATTCGGCCGTAATGTAATCGGGACGCAGACCGTCAACGACGATCAAAAGATTTCGGTTCGAGCTTTCGGTATTTACCT
>CAZSQF010000524.1:0-1653 GCA_964608935.1 uncultured Actinomycetota bacterium
CGAAGTGCACGACCTTCGGCATCGTGGCCCCTTCCTGTGCGATTCGTCGAGCATACGCACGTCGGCGGTGTCCGTGGGGGGCCGATGCCCCATGGGACCCGGGGTCCGCTCAGGGTGGTCCCCGAGGGTGCCGATCGGTCCGGGCCTCGACACTGCTGGCACACATCGTCCAGGAGTTTCCTCGTGCGCCCCACCACCATCGTCATCCCCGCCCTGCTCCTCTCGCTCGTTCTCGCCGCGTGCGCCGACGGGACCCCGTCCGACGCCGCGCCGGTCGGCCTCGACACCGCGGACGTCGTGGTCGTCACGGAGGACATGGCCTTCGTCGACCCGCCCACGCAGCTCGACGCCGGCGACCTCACCATCGGCCTCGACAACCGGGGTGACGCCCGCCACGACGTCACCATCGAGGACGTCGGCACCGTCGCGGACGCCCGCGGCGGTGACCGGGACCTCGGCGAGGTGACGCTCGAACCGGGCACCTACATCGTCTACTGCTCGCTGCCCGAGCATCGCCAGGCGGGCATGGAGTTCGAGGTGACCGTCCAGTCGTAGGCGTCCGTCCGCACGAGCGCCGGTCGGTCTTGCCCTGTCGAGGGTTGCTGCGGACATTCGGGCGGATGGCCGCCCCTATGTCCGCGGCAACGTCACGTGCCGGCCTGCCAGAGGTGGGCCGCGGCCGTTGCTCGCCACGGGGACCACGCGGCCGCGGCACCGGCGAGGTCGGTGCCGGGAGCCAGGCGCTCGACGGCGCGGTGCAGCCCGAGGTCGCCGGTCGGGAAGGCGTCGCGTTCGCCCAGCCGCAGCGCCACGTACTGGGCCGTCCACGGCCCGATGCCGCGCACCGCGGTCAGTTGCCGCTCGAGCTCGTCCAGGGGCACGCTGCCGTCGAGGACCACGGAATCGTCGAGCACGGCCGCGGCGAGGTGGCGCAGCGTGCGGGCACGCGAGCCGGTCAGTCCGATGCCGTCCAGGTCGCCCTCGGCCACCGCGTCGGCGGACGGGAACAGGTGGGTGAGGCCCATGGGTCCCAGCCCGTCGACGGGGCGCCCGAGCCGCTCGACCAGCCGTCCGAGCAGTGTCGTCGCCGCGGGCACCGAGACCTGCTGGCCGACCACCGCCCGCACGCACACCTCGAACGGGTCCCACGCACCGGGGACCCGCAGGCCGGGCCTCGCCGCCACCAGCGGGCCCACGACCGGGTCGGCGCGCAGGTGCGCCGCCGCGTCGGCGACGGGGGCATCCAGGGCGAACAGCCGGCGGGTGCGGGCGACGAGGTGGATCAGCCCCTCCCAGTGGGGGAGGTGGGCGACCAGCCGCAGGTGCTCGTCGCCGCCGGGCAGCACCTCGATCAGGCCCGGATGCCCCTCGACCTCGATGGTGCGGCGGTAGGTGGTGCCGTCGAGGTGCTCGACGCCCGGGATCGCGCGCGGTCGGAACCATTCCAGCAGGGCGGCGAGGTCACAGGGCCCGTCGTGCGGCAGCCGCAGTGCCAGTCCACCGTCGGCCACGAGCCGGTCGGCACGCCGGCGGCGGGCCCGCAGGTCGCGGGGCGACGCACGGAACACCTCGTGACAGGCCCGGCCCAGCTGGCGGGTGCTGCCGAACCCGGCGGCGAACGCCACCTCGGTGACGGTGAGGTCGGTGTCGTCG
>CAZSQF010000525.1:0-1650 GCA_964608935.1 uncultured Actinomycetota bacterium
AGCAGGTGATCAAGCAGCTCAACAAGCTGATCAACGTGCTGAAGATCGTCGAGCTCGAGCACGACTCCTCCGTCGAGCGTGAGCTGCAGCTAGTCAAGGTCTCCGCGGACGCGGCGACACGCAGCCAGATCATCGAGCTCGCCGACGTGTTCCGCGCCAAGATCGTCGACGTCGACCACGACTCCCTCACGATCGAGGCTGCCGGCAACCCCGGCAAGCTCGAGGCGATGCTCGAGCTGCTCGAGCCGTTCGGGATCCGTGAGGTCGTGCGCAGCGGGACGATCGCCCTCGCCCGGGGCTCGCGATCCATCACGGACGGGTCCAAGCTGCGCATGCAGCGCGTGGTGTAGCCGCGGTGGCCGGCGCTAGCGTGCCGACGGCCCCCGGACGCTGACGAGGTACCGCATGGACATCCACGCCGCCGACCCTCCCGACCGTCTGCTGCTCGGACCCGGGCCGAGCCCGGTCCACCAGCGGGTCCTCGACGCCCAGGCGCGTCCCGTGGTCGGTCACCTCGACCCGTGGTTCCTCGGCGTCGCCGACGAGATCGCTGCGATGCTGCGCAGCGTGTTCCGGACCGAGAACCGCCTCACCTACGCCGTGTCCGGGACCGGCTCGGCCGGCATGGAGACCGCGGTCGTCAACGTGGTCGAACCCGGGGACAGCGTGATCGTCGGCATCAACGGCGTCTTCGGCGGCCGGATCGCCGACACCGCCCGGCGCGCCGGTGGCGAGGTGGTCGCCCTCGAGGAGCCGTGGGGGCACATCATCCCCCCCGAACGGGTCGAGCAGGCGCTCGGCGAGCACCCGCACGCGAAGCTCGTCGCGCTCGTACACGCCGAGACCTCGACCGGTGCCCTCCAGCCGCTCGAGGATGTCGGCGAGCTGGTCCGCGACACCGACACGCTGCTCCTGGTCGATTCGGTCACCGGGCTCGGGGGCGTACCGCTCGAGGTCGACGCCTGGGGCCTCGACGTGGTCTACAGCGGGACCCAGAAGTGCCTGTCGGTGCCGCCCGGCCTGGCCCCGATCACGTTCTCGCCGAAGGCCGAGAAGGTGATCGACGGCCGCTCCACGCCGGTGCGGTCGTGGTACCTGGACGTCGCCGGCGTCCGCCGGTGGTGGGGCGCGGAGCGCGCCTACCACCACACCGCGCCGATCAGCGCCCTGCTGGGTCTGCACGAGGGCCTGAGGATCGTGCTCGAGGAGGGGCTCGAGACTCGGTGGGCCCGGCATGCCGAGGTCGGCGGGCTGTTCCATGAGCACATCGAGGACCGGGACGCGACGCTCGTGGCGCAGGAAGGACACCGTCTACCGCAGCTGACCGCCTTCGTGTGGCCCGACGGCGTCGACGAGGGACCGCTGCGCGCGCGTCTGCTGGCCGACCACGGCATCGAGGTCGGGGGCGGCCTCGGCGAGTTCAGCGGACGGGCCTGGCGGGTCGGGCTCATGGGCGAAGGCGCGACCCATGCCAGCATGGATCGACTGCTCGACGCGGTCGACGAGCTGGTCGAGGCATAGCCGCGGGCCGGTGCGCCCGCAGGGGGCACGGCCTAAGGTACGTCGGAGAGGCGGAGCGATCAGAAAGGTCGGACCATGGCTCGCGTGGTGCTGGATGGGGTGAACAAGGTGTTCCCGGATGGGACGCAG
>CAZSQF010000526.1:0-1634 GCA_964608935.1 uncultured Actinomycetota bacterium
AGCCAGGAGGTGGCCCGTGGACAGCGACGCTCAGACCGACGACGCTCAGACCGACCGGGACCGCATGCGGGAGGTCAGCCCGCTCACCGAGCGGCAACGCGCGATCCTCGAGGTGATCCACGCGCACGTCGACCTGCACGGCTATCCGCCGTCGGTGCGCGAGATCGGCGACGCGGTGGGCCTCAAGTCGACCTCGTCGGTCCATGCCCAGCTCGAGACGCTCGAGGCCAAGGGCTACCTGCGTCGCGACGCCACCAAGCCGCGCGCACTCGAGCTCGGCCGCGACCCGGAGACCTCGCTGGAGCTGCGCCCCTCGTCGGCCCGCAACATCCCGCTCGTCGGCGAGATCGCCGCCGGCGGGCCCATCCTGGCCGAGGAGCGGGTCGATGCCGTCTACCCGCTGCCCAAGGACCTCGTCGGCGACGGGCAGCTGTTCATGCTGCGCGTCCGGGGCGACTCGATGATCGAGGCCGGCGTGCTCGACGGAGATCTCGTGGTCGTGCGTGAGCAGCCCGGGGTCGAACAGGGTGAGATGTGCGCGGCGCTCGTCGACGGCGAGGCGACCGTGAAGTTCTTCCGGCGCACCCGCACCGGCGAGGTGTTCCTCGACCCCGCCAATGCGGCCTACGAGCCGATCCCGGTCACCGACGGCCAGGATGCCGCGGTGATGGGAAAGGTCGTCACCGTGCTCCGCTCCGTGCGGTGACCATCCGGCCGACCGGGTCGGCAGGATCGGGCTCGCGGCTCGTGCCGTGCACCGCGAGCTCCACCAGCACCCGCAGCGTCGGCTCGTGGGGCGCCAGCGCGGTGCCCAGCACGTCGCCGCACAGCTCGACGAGCCAACGCTCGCCGATCCCCGCGGTCCCCGCCGCCACGAGCTCGGCATAGCCATGGGCGGCGATGTATTCGCGCTCGGACGTCTCGCCGTGGTCGAGTGAGGCCTGGAACGAGCCGCCGGCGAGGGCCGCACGGGTGGCCGGGTACTCGTCGACGTCGTAGCCCGGGTGCGCGGCGAACCAGGCGGTGTCGGGTGCGATGTCCCCTACGCGGGCGTAGCCCTGCCGACGGACCAGGAGCGGGCCGTCGCCGGTCTGGCTCGACACCCACCAGGCCGCGGCGTCGAGCACCTCGGCGGCGGCCTCGGCCACGACGGCGAGCCGCTCGAGCGGGTCGGTCAGCCCGCCCAGCCGCGCCAGGACCTGCCGCGCGAGCCGGTTGCCGAGCTCCGCGGCAGGGACGGATTCCGAGCTCGGGAGGGCCTGGACCCCGGCCTGCTTGCCCTCGCGCTTGGCGCGGTATTGGGCCGCGTCGGCAAGCCTGAGCAGCGCCCGCGCCGCCGCCGGGGCCGTCGGCGCGTCGGCGGGGCGCGAGTCGACGATCGCCCACCCGCACGACAGCCCGGCGCACAGCTCGAGATCCGCGGCGCCGGCGGTCAGCTGGTCGACGGCGGCGATGACCTCCGCACGCGTGGCACCGGTGAGGACGAGGCAGAACTCGTCGCCGCCGATCCGGGCCGCCAGCGCGTCGGGCAGCCGGCCCGCCTCGACCGACAGCAGCCGCGCGATCTCACGCAGGACGCGGTCACCGGTGGTGTGGCCATAGGTGTCGTTGATGCCCTTGAGCCCGTCGACATC
>CAZSQF010000527.1:0-1628 GCA_964608935.1 uncultured Actinomycetota bacterium
CGTGGCGAACGATGGCTTCGAGCTGGACGACGTTCAGCTCTACCTGTTCGAGAAGGCGCGTCTGCCACTGCGTCGACTACAACGAGGAAACATGTGGGGCATGCAGGCATGGCCACCGTGGATGGAAGCAATATCCGATCTGGATGCCATGTTGCCTCCAGTCTCGGCACCGGATTCGTTCCGAATAATCGTGGCAGGGGGTCCGGGAAAACACTCCGCGGTCCTTCCCGGTTTCGGTGCCAGCAACTGCGTGACCGCGCCATTCTGAAGGGAACGAGTCATGACGCACGTGCGTATCCACAATCCATTCGGTGAAGTGCCTGCTGAGGCGGCGGGATCGAGTGCTCGAGAGATCGGCGACCTGACTGGGAAGGTCGTTGGGATCCTCGAGAACACGAAGCCCAATGCGGCCCGTCTCCTGCGGCATCTGGCCGGCCACGTTGCCACGCGCTTCGATGACGTGTCCGTCGTCGAGTATCGCAAGACGAGTGCGGCACTCGGCGCCGAGGAAGACATCGTGGAGCGTCTCCGCGCCGAGGCGACCCTCGTGCTCGTCGGGAGCGGCGACTGAGGCTCGTGCACGTCGTGGAGTTGCCACGACGCAGTTGCACTGCAGCGTGCCGGCTGTCAAGCGGTTCTCGTGTGCACGACCCCGTTCGCGGCCATGGGGCGCACGATCCTGAAGTCACTGGGTGACGGAGGCGCCGTGCGCATCATTGAGATCGAGCATCCCATCGGTGGGTTGCATCCCGAAGAGATCGATGCTCGCGCTCGCCCTGGCCAGGACCAACTCGATGAACTTCTCGGCGTCTTGGACTCCGGCGACTCCTCGTGACGGAAGCCGGATCTCAGACGCTGCGGGTCGCCATCATTCGGGGCGACGGCATCGGCCCCGAAGTCGTCACCGAAGCCCTGAAGGTTCTCCACACGGTTGCTCGCATGGAGGGGTTCTCCGTCGAGACCGAGGAGTTCGACCTGGGCGCGGAGCGGTATCTGGCCACGGGCGATCTGATCACACCCGAAACGCTGGATGCCCTGGATCGACATGACGCCATCCTCTTCGGGGCGATCGGCGACCCCCGGGTCGCTCCTCGTGTCCTCGAACGAGGGATTCTCTTCGAGATTTCGCGCCACTTCGCCATGGACATCTCCGTCCGCCCGTTTCGTTCGTACGCGGAGGGCTTGTCACCTCTGAAGCGCGTTCCCGAGTCTCCCATCGACGGCGTGATCGTTAGGGAGGCCGCCGAAGACGTGTTCGCGCTTCCCGGGTCTTCGTTGCGTCTTGGGAGCGCAGCCGAGGTGTCGGTGGGGTCCGTGATCTTCACGCATGACATGGTCGAGCGCACCCTGAGGCACGGTTTCGAACTGGCAGCGAGTCGGGCAGACGGTGCACTTCGCCGCGACCGTACGTCGCGAGTGACCGTGGTGGATCAGTCGAACGCGGCGTCCGTGTACGAGATCTGGCCCAGGACACTTGACCAGGTGGCGGCCGATTATCCCCAGATCGATGCTGAGCATGAGGCGCCCGACGCGTTCGCGATGCGTCTCATCCGGGAACCGGAACGTTACGACGTCGTTGTGACGTCCTGGATGCTGGGAGGCATCTTTGCCGACATTGCTGCCACGCT
>CAZSQF010000528.1:0-1623 GCA_964608935.1 uncultured Actinomycetota bacterium
GCCTCCACGGCGACCAGGAGGTTCTCCTTGGGGGGCACCTCGGCGAGGAACTCCGTGACGCAGCGATGAAGCTCCCAGTAGCGCCGGTTGTCGTCCCCGGAGACGGTCCACTTGTTGCTCGTGTCCGCCTCCTTGCGGGTCTCGATGAGCTCGAGGCGTTCCAGGTGGCGGTCCCCGTTGTGGTGGACGAGGGCCAGGCCGATCTTGGCCAGGCCTGGGTCGATACCGATCAGGTACACGGGTGCATCCCAACAGGGGGACTCCAGGTGGGTTTATAAGTCTCCGGAAAGGCCGCAGGTGGATCTTATCGGCGACCAGAGCGATTGCCATACGTCATTGTGTCGACGCAGATCGAGGAACACGGCACGAGCGTCCCCCAATCAGTTCCCATAAGCCTCGTCGTGATGTGCCAGCCGCAAAAGCCGGACCGTTTGCTTCTTTTCGTTCGGCTCGAACAGCAACACGAAGGAACTCGCGACATGTACACGTCGGACGCCCTTGAGAGGTCCGCGCAGTGGTTTGTAGTGTAGCGGCTGCTCGAGAATCTGGGCGACTTTCTTGTCGATAGCGCGCCGGAAGGTTGCATCCTTCTTGCATAGCCGCCGGTAGTCCCGCTCAAATTGCGGTGAGACCTCGAGTTCCCAAGCCATGAATCATTCAAGGAGCTCGCCCAGATCCTTCACCTTGCGGAACCGGCCTTTGCGAATCTTCTCGACCTCCTCGACGAACTCGGGCCGGAACTGCGGGTCGAGTATGTATTCCTCGTACGCCTCAACGATTCGCTCCACGGCCTCGGACTTCCCCTTCAGGCCCTCCTTGGCTTTGACGACGTTCACGACTCGGTTGGCGCGTTCGGACAGATTGATGACTGCCTTGGGCACTTCAGATAACTCCGTGTTACAAATAGTAACTCCAGATAATAAACCTTTGGCCTTGCTTATAAGGCCGCCCGCGCAGTCTCGCTCCAGCCGACCCCTTCCACTGCGTTTCGGGGCGGCTTCGCTCGACCGATTTGTGAAAGGTGGGGGGGACATGAAGCTAGGCATTTCTCTACTCACCCGACAATTCCGGGAACGCTTATCCGCGAAGGACGGTTCGCGCCCGCCCGATGACGGGCCAGAGGCCGGAGGAAGCCCCACGAGGCACTCGGATCGAGCGTGATTCCATGGGAGAGATGGAAGTACCCAAGCACGCCCTTTGGGGGGCGAGCACGCAGCGCGCCGTGGAGAACTTCCCCATAAGCGGGGAGCGGATGCCGAAGCGGTTCATCCGGGCGTTGGGCCTCGTGAAGCTCTCAGCGTGCGGGGTCAACCGGGGCCTGGGGCTTCTGGACGAGGAGAAGGCGGGGGCGATCGAGCAGGCGGCCCGGGAGGTCGCTGAGAACAAATGGGACACCCATTTCGTGGTGGACGTCTTCCAGACCGGCTCGGGGACCTCGTCGAACATGAACGCCAACGAGGTGATCGCGAACCGGGCGAACCAGATCCTCGAGGAGGCCGGCGAGGACCTGCATGTTCATCCCAACGATGACGTGAACATGGGCCAGTCGTCCAACGACGTGGTCCCGACGGCGATGCACGTGGCGGCCCTGGAGGCCGTGGAGAAGGAGCTCCTGCCGGCGCT
>CAZSQF010000529.1:0-1621 GCA_964608935.1 uncultured Actinomycetota bacterium
TTCCAGGGAAAACCCTTGCGGCACCCGAACCACGCAAGCTGCCCGACGTACATACGCCGTGTCGGCAGGCCAACGCCTCGGGAGAATCGCCCCCGCAGTGGAATCGTCGTCGGTTCCGCGTTGAGCCCTTTCGCACCTTGTCGTGGTGGCGACATTTCCGAACCCAGGCCTGCCGCACCTGAGCCTGACCTCGTGACAGTCGCCGCAACGGGCAAGCCACAGCCCAAGTACGCAGCACTGCGAGATCGCTATTATCGCGAGAGGCATAGACGACAAATCGTACGGCAAAAGCTCGAAGTGGGCGATTGCCAGACCGACGCCAAGTGTCGCGAGGTAGGACTCGTTCCCACAAGCGACGCTCTGAAGCCTGGTCGCCATGCGCCGGCATCGGCTGGCAAAGCCAAGCCGCGACCGCCACGAATCGTTCGCCTGGCGCCGTGGGAATCCGCGTAAGCTTTAGTCGGCTCGTGCCCCAGCGGCGCGCCGCCAACGCTAACTTGCCTGACCATCCCGCCAATCCAAAGGCGACGAGCCAGAACATGGTGAGGAGCGTCCACACTGCCAGCCGCCGATCGAGCGGCTGAAGCGGTCGTTCGCGGCCCTCGGAACGCCGCCATCTCCGCCGCGAACCCAAAGTCGGCACCAATGCCCTTATGGGGCCGCGCTTCCCTGCTGAAAGCGCCCTTAGTCGACCTCAATCACCGCTCCCGGTCCGTCCTCCCCGGGGCCGATCGATCCTGATCAGTAGGTGAACGGCTACGCTAAAAACGCCAACTGGCATCGGTGATTTCACAAAGCGGCAACTGTCTCCGGATTTGCTTTCGGGCTTCCTCGGAAATTTCCGTCCTATGAATGTTTGGCTCTTCCGCTGAATCTGTGGGTGCGAAACGGAGCGGTTTGCCGCCTCCGGGGGCTCCGCTCCGGCCTCTCCAACAAAGGCAGCCGCTGCACTTCGTCTGCGCTCGGCCATCGGTCGCCATTCGCTCCGCTCGTCCCTCGCTGCGCCCTTTGGCGAGCGACCGATGGCCGGCTCCGACGAAGGCAGCTCGCCCAAAGCTTGTTCCAAAAAAGTGCATCTTGCCGGCGTTTGGGCTATTGATGTTGTTGTCAAACCAACAGCAACAACCCGCCCACCGAACAAGATGCACCTCAAAGCTATCCTCAACCACGTCGAAAAGCAAAAGGGATTCGTTTACCACGCTGCCCGCTGGAACGCGGACCGTTCGGCCATTCTCGTTTCGATCCGCCCCCACGGCCGCTCCCGACCCGTTTGCAGCGGGTGCTCTCGCAAGGGCCCGGGGTACGACACGCTGGCTGAGCGACGTTTCGAGTTCGTTCCGCTGTGGGCGATTCCCGTGTTCTTCCTCTACGCGATGCGGCGAGTCGACTGTCCGCGGTGCGGTGTGAAGGTGGAGAAGGTTCCTTGGTCGGACGGCAAGCACCAGACGACTTTCAGCTATCGACTGTTTCTCGCCAGATGGGCGAAGCGGCTCAGCTGGAAAGAAACCGCCGCGATTTTCGGGACCAGCTGGGACACCGTCTTCCGGGCGATCGACTGGGTCGTCCGTTGGGGGCTGGTTCACCGGGAAATCGGGAAAATCGAGGCGCTCGGCGTCGACGA
>CAZSQF010000530.1:0-1611 GCA_964608935.1 uncultured Actinomycetota bacterium
CGCCGAGTCGCCGTGGGGGTGGTACTTCCCCAGGACGTCGCCCACCACCGCCGCGCTCTTCTTGTAGGCCCGGTCGGGCTGGAGCCCCATCTCGTGCATGGCGTAGAGGATCCGGCGGTGCACCGGCTTGAGCCCGTCCCGGACGTCGGGCAGCGCCCGGGAGACGATCACGCTCATGGAGTAGTCGAGGAAGGAGTCCCGCATCTCCTCCGTGATGAGACGCTTGAGGATCCGCTCCCTCTTCTGGGTCATGCTCATGGGCGCTCCGACATCCTCCTGAGGTTCACCGGTCGCGCTATCCTCTCAGAAAGAGGCGGCGATGTCCAGTGGAGCGCCTACCCGTCCCCGGCCTCTCCCAGCAGCGACTCGACCCTCTCCCGGAGCCGGGGCGGGGCCGTCTCTCCGGCCGCCGCACGCCGGAGGGCGGCGCGGAACGAGCGTTCCATGACCAGGTTGGGATAGCAGCGGGCGCAGACCCGGAGATGGGCCTCGACCTGCTCCGCGGACACGCCCTCCAGCTCCCCGTCCAGGAACTCGTACAGACGGCTCAGGGCGGCCTCGCAGGTGAGCATCTCCGCCTGGTCCGCCGCGCCCTCGGGAGCGTCGCCGTCGCCCTTTCCATTCCCGTGGCCATTCCCGTGGCCCTTCCCGGACCCGTTCCCGGAGCCGTTCCCGGAGGGATCGCCCCCCATCCACCGTCGCAGCGCATCGAAGATCATGATTCCTCCCCCTCCCGCTGGGGAATGTCCCGCTGGGGGATGTAACCCATCTCGGCCGCGTAGTCGCCGAGCTCCTTCTGGAGCTGCCGCCGGCCCCGGAAGAGCCGGCTCTTCACCGTTCCCACGGGCACCTCCATGAGCTCCGCGAGCTCGTTGTAGGAAAGGCCTTCCAGGTCCGACAGGACGACGGCCGTACGGTACTCCTCGGGCAGCCCGTCGATGGCCTCCAGCACCCGCTCGTCCACGATCGAGTCGAAGAAGGCGCCCTCCGGGTCGCTCCCCATGGTGGAGAGCCACACCGGATTCATGGCGGGCACGTCGGTGCCGCCCATGCCCGGGCCCCGCCCCGTCTCCTCCACCACGATCTCGTCGTGTCGCCGGCCCCGCTGCCGCTGCCGGAGGAAGACGTTCCTGCAGATGGTGAAGAGCCAGCTCTTCACCCGGGTTCCCGGCGTGTACTGCTCCCACGAGCGCAGGGCCCGGAGGAAGGTCTCCTGGACCAGGTCCTCGGCGGCGTCCGGCGAGCCCGCCAGGCGGAGGGCGAAGCGGTAGACCGCGTCCAGGTGGGGGAGGGCCTCGTCGCGGAAGCCGGACCGGGTGCTCATGCGCCCTCGTCGAGGAGCTCTTGGAGCTCGTCGGCCATGGTGGGGTGGCCGTGCCGCCGGGCCGCCTCGATGCCCTTCCGGTATGCCTCCCGGGCCTCGTCGTCGCGGCCGAGCTCACGGAGGGCCGTCCCCAACCGCCCCCAGGCGTTGCCCTCGTCGTCGCTCATCTCCAGGTAGCGGCGGAGGGCCGCCACCCCGTCCTCGGTCCGGCCCCGGCCGAGATACTCCAGCGCCAGGCCAAAGCGGAGCCGGGGGTCGTCGGGCCGCTTCTCCAGCATCTTCTCGAG
>CAZSQF010000531.1:0-1599 GCA_964608935.1 uncultured Actinomycetota bacterium
GACGAGGAGACGGGCGAGTGCGTCACCGATCCGGACGAGTGGAAGCAGCGACGTCCCGGCGACCAGGCGACGGTGACCACCCCCCGGTACCGGTTCCGCTACGACGGCCGCTGGCTCATGACAGAGCTCCAGGTGTCGGCGGGCGACGACGGGCAGTACGGCGCCGACCTCGTCGACCAGTGGAAGGCGCGCGCGTTCCAGCAGCGCCCGGGCGGGCGGACCCCCTGCTGCGGCTTCGAGGAGGAGGTCAACAACTGGGGTGGGTCCTCGATGCTGCTCGGCGAACGGTGGGGACCCGTCCGCATCGTCCGTGAGACGTGGGGCGCCGACTCGGGGACCAACGTCGTTCGCCGCGAGACCTTCTACCGCGACGAGATCCAGCAGACCACGTTCCTCCGCGTCCATCCCGTGCCGCCGCTCGACGGCATCTACGTCCAGTGGGACCACAACGCCGGTGCCGTGGAGCGGTACTACAACCTGCTCGTCCCCGACGGCGTCCCCATCGACGGCAGGGACGACGAGGTCTTCGGCAACAGCCGCCTGCACATCGGCCCCGACGGTGCGGCGGTGGAGGAGCCCGTGCTGGGGGACGACCCCGTCGTCGTGGGTGAGCCCGACGAGCCGGACTGTCCGCCGGTCGTGCCCGTCCCCGAGCCGCCCGAGGAGGTCTGCACCTTCAACGACATCGAGATTCCCTGTACGGGGACGCCCGCGCCCGTTGCGGCTCGCCCACGGCAGGCGCGGCCGCTGTCGACGGGCAGGCGCCGGGAGAGTACCTGATCCGTGCGTCGGAGCCCGTGGTTGACCGGCTGCTTGACGAAGATGCCGACCAGCTCGCGTCACTGTCCCGGTCGATCGGCCGGACGGTGCGACTGCAGGTGGAGCCCAGCTACGCGCCGGGCGAGTTCGACGTGGTGGTGGTGCAGAGCGTCGGAATTTAGCCTCCCTTCCCGGGGTCATATATCCTGCACGTCCACGCGTCAGGTATCCGTCTTTGCTGCGACTGGTTTTCAAGCCCCTGCTGGTGATTCTCACCCTGGGCGCCCTGCTGGTGGCCCTGTTTCAGGTCGCCGGTCGGATTACCGTCACCTTCCTCGACGACCTGGAGGGCGTGGTGAACCAGGCGCTGGCCCCGCGCGGCCTCGAGGTGAGCGGCCTGTCGGGCGACTGGCGCATGCTCAACCCGGTGATCCGGGCGGACCGGATCGACCTGCCCGCCGGGCACCTCCAGGGCGTGACCCTGGAGGTGGACATGATGGAGAGCGTGCTGCGGGGCACCCTGCTGGCGCGCCGGCTTCTCGTCACGGACGCCGAGGTCACCCTGGAGAAACCCGCCGGCGAGCCCTGGCGGCTGCGGGGCGCCACCGAGGTGACCGACTACGACCCGATGCCGGCCCTCGAAGAGAGCAATCAGCTCGAGCTGGCCGGCCGGCTGGTCCTCGACCGGGAGGACGCTCCTCCGGCCGCGGTCACCTTCGACTATCTGGCGTTGAACCGGGGCGGCGAGCATCGCCATAGCCTGGAGCTCAGCAATGAGGCTGACGACTGCCCCGCCACCTGCCGTATGCGCGTGGACTTCCACCGCCAGGATGCTCTCTG
>CAZSQF010000532.1:0-1597 GCA_964608935.1 uncultured Actinomycetota bacterium
CAGTCGGTGATGCGGTACCTGTCCGGATGACGCCGCTCCGCCGCTTGCGGCGTGACACCCTGCCTGAGCCAGCTTGCCGGGTGGTCGAGCGTTCTGGCGAAGCCGCAAGCGGCGGCGAGCGTGCAGCCGGTCATTCCATGCAGGCTCGCCTTCCGGCTCGCACCGCTGGACTATAATCTCGTCATGCGCTTCACCAAGATGTACGGCATCGGCAACGACTACATCTACGTCAACGGCTTCGCCCCCGGAAGCGATGGAAGCCAACTGCGCGATCCCGCTGCGCTCGCACGCAAAATCGCCGATCGCCACTTCGGCGTGGGCGGCGATGGGCTGATCCTCGTCCTGCCGCCCGACGAGGGCGTGGACGCGCATGTGCGCATGCGCATGTTCAACGCCGACGGCTCCGAGGCCGAGATGTGCGGCAACGGCGTGCGCTGCGTCTGCAAGCTCGCACACGATCACGGCCTCGTCCCAACCAGCGCCACCGCCCCCGATCGGCACGGGCACTTCAGTGCCCGTGACAACGCCCGCCACACCATGCGCATCCAGACCGGCAACGGCGTGCTGTCACTCGAATACACCACCGATGACGCTTCCGGGGGCGCTTCCGGGGGCGCTTCCGGGGGTGCTTCCGGGGGCGCTTCCGGGGGTGCTTCCGGGGGCGGCAAGGTCGATCAGGTCACCGTGGACATGGGCGAGCCGGTGCTCGAGCCGCCCCGCGTGCCGGTGAACATTCCCGACCTGCCGCGCATCGTCAACCATTCGGTCAAGTCGCTGATCGACTGGAGCGCGACGGGTGTGGGCACGGCCTGGATCGCCGCGGCGGGCCTGGACCAGCGGATGACCTGCCTCGCGATGGGCAACCCGCACGCCGTCTTCTATTGCCGCGACGTTGCCGGGGTGCCGCTGGAAGCGGTGGGCCCGCTGGTGGAGCGCCACCCGGTGTTTCCCCGGCGGGTCAACGTGCATTTCGTGCAGGTGCACTCGCCCGAGGAAGTCACGATGCGCACCTGGGAGCGCGGCAGCGGCATCACCCTCGCCTGCGGCACCGGCGCCAGCGCTGTCTGCATCGCCGGCGCACTCACCGAGCGCACCCACCGCACGCTCCTCGCCCACCTCCCCGGCGGCGACCTCACCCTCGACTGGCGAGACAACAACCACGTCTACATGACCGGCCCGGCGGTGGAAGTCTTCACCGGCGAATGGCCCGGATAAGGCGATTCCCACACCCACGCACGGCTTGCCCTTCGGGTCAAGCCGTGGCACCCGACCATGGGCAACCGATGTACAGCGCCACCGCTCGCACGCAGGAAGACCTTGACTATGACTCCCGCAACACCGTCCAATGACAATATGCCAGAACCGTTGGCTGCTGTGTTTAACGAGTGGCAATGGATCAGGACACGTCACCGGCCGGCACACTTGTATCACTACTGCTCTATACGCCGGGTGCCACGGCTTGTGCCGAAGGCCAAGCCGTGCGGGGGGGGGCACTTCACCGACCGAGCACCTCCACGTCAATTCGTGGCCCATTTCCCCGCTCACCCCCATACCAGCGGGCGCTGGACCACGGCCACTCGGTCGGCGGTGGAGGTGT
>CAZSQF010000533.1:0-1596 GCA_964608935.1 uncultured Actinomycetota bacterium
TGTCGCTGCAGGTGCTGCCCGCGTTCGTGGCCGCCCTGCTCGGTGGGCTGGGGTCACTGCTGGGGGCCATCGGGGGAGCGGCGGTCGTCGCCTTCACCTTCGGCCTTGTCCCCGCGCTCGGCCGGGCGCCGGTGATCGGCGACCTCATGGGCAGCGCGGGTGCCACACAGTTGGTGCTGACCGTGCTCGCCCTGGCGGTGATGGCGCTGCGTGGCCGGAAGTTCGCCGGTGCGGAGGAGTCCGAGGCCGGGCTGGCTGGTGGCGGTGTCTTCAAGCGGCTCGACTCCGGCCGCTTCGCCAAGCGCGCCGCCGTGGCGTTCCTCGGCCTGGCCATCGTGCCGTGGGTCGTGCCGAACTCCGTGCTCGGGTCCAGCCTCAAGGCCATGCAGTTCACGCTGATCGCCATCTCGCTGGTCATCCTGATCGGCTGGGTCGGCCAGATCTCGCTGGCGCACGCCACCTTCGTCGGGCTGGGCGCGTTCGTGACCGGTGTGGTTGCCCGCGACCTGGGCATCGGGTTCCCCGTGACGGCCGTGTTCGGTGCCGCAGCCGGCATGGGGGCCGCCGTGCTGCTCGGGTCGGTCGCGCTGCGCGTGCGCGGCCTGTACCTCGCGGTGGCGACCCTGATCTTCGCGTGGATGGGTCAGGAGTGGCTGTTCCGTGCCAGCTGGCTGGGCGTGTCGGGCGGGTCCTCCGGCATCCCCAACCAGACGATCGGGACGCCGGGGGCGTTCCCGTCCTTCGACCTGACCAGCCGGCGCGTGCTGTACTACATCTTCCTCGCCGTCATCATCGCGGTCATGATCGCCGCCGCCAACCTGCGGGACACCCGGACCGGGCGGGCCTTCTTCGCCGTGCGCGGCTCGGAGATGGCTGCCTCGTCGCTGGGGATCGCGGTGACCCGCACCAAGCTGGCGGCCTTCGCCGTGTCCGGCACGCTGGCAGGCCTGGCCGGCACGCTGGTGATGGTCGAGCAGCGCGGCGTGTCGCCGACGCAGTTCTTCTTCACGATCTCCCTGCAGTTCCTGGCCATGGCCGTCGTGGGTGGCCTGACCAGCCTCGGCGGGGCGGTCGCCGCCGGCATCCTGTTCGCGTCGCTGAACGAGCTCTTCTTCCAGTATGCGGCGTTGTCGGGCTGGCTGGAGGTCGTGTCGGCCGGGATGCTGGCCGCGGTCCTGCTGCTGTACCCGGGCGGGCTGGCGGCCATCCCCTCCGGGCTGTCGCGCCTGCGCGAGCGATACCGACGTGCCAGGGCGAAACCGACGACCGTGCGGACGGCCGAGGCCCCGACCACCCTCAGCGGCCAACTCGTGCACGGGCTGGGTCGCCTGCTGTCGTCGATCGGCCGTGCGGTGATTCCGCGCCGGCCTCCGAAGGCTCCCAAGCAGCCCTCGCACCTCGGCGCGGACTGGATGGCCGTCCCCTTTGGGGATGCGTCGCCGAACGGCGACGCCCCCAGCACGTCCCCGGCCGCGTCGGCCGCGGAGCCCGACGAGGACGCCGAGGCCCGCTCCAGTGGGCCGGCGCCCGAGGCCGGTGCCATCGTCCGCGACGACCGGCCACGCTGGGAGCGCGAGCCGCTGATCGAGGCCGAGG
>CAZSQF010000534.1:0-1594 GCA_964608935.1 uncultured Actinomycetota bacterium
CGTCGCCGATCATCGCGTCGTGGGGCGGGTTTTCCCGATTGTGGTGTGGACTGGGAGGCGCCGGACCGCCTCCTGGACGCCTACGCACGAGCAGCACAGGCCGAGCCGCCCGGCCCGCGACTCCAGGTCGGTCTCCTCGGCCGGGATCTCGTAGACGAGCTCGCAGCGACTGGACGGACCTGGGACCGGAACGAGGTGCTGTGGGCCGCGACGGGAGCGGCGGCTGCCTCGGTGCTCGCGCCCTACATGACCGGTGTGGGCTCGGTCGAGGCATACGTCGACGCGGACACCGTGGCGGGACTGGAGGCCGTGGCGGCGAGCGCGGACCTGCGCGCCATCGAGGGCGGCCGGTTGACGCTTCGGCCCTTCCCCTCTGCCTCCGTACGTCAGCTCGCCGGTGACACCGAGGGACTGCGGGTCGCGCCCTGGCCGCGCGTGTACGTCGACCTGCAGGCCGAGGGCGTCCGCGGCGAGGAAGCCGCGGAGCATCTCCGGGAGGTCGTGCATGCCTGACGAGACACCACGCAGTCGGGCTGCTCGGGCTGCTGCAGAGCAGGCACTCATCCGGGTGGTCCACCACTACGGCGGGCGGCCGGAGTTCGTGCTGCTGGGCGGACTCGTCCCAGACCTCCTGTGCTCGACCAGTGACGTCAGGCACGCCGGGACCACGGATGTGGACGTCCAGGTCGACCTCGAGATCGCGCTCGGGTCGAGCAGTGCGCGGAAGCTCGAACGCGCGCTACTGAACGCTGAGTTCACACCCGACGGCCGGCGGGCGTGGCGATGGGTGGCCGAGGGGCCGGGACCACCGACGGTCGTGTTCGAACTGCTCACCGATCAGGACGACATGCCGCGCGATGCCACCGTGACCTTCGATGGGTGCGAAGACCTGGGCGCGGTCAACCTGCGCGGGACTGGCTACGCCTCCCGCGATGTCGAAGTCCGGCAACTGCGCGGGCGGATCGGGGGCGTCGACCACACGGCCGAGATCAACGTGACAGGGCTGGCTGGCTTCCTGCTCGCGAAGGCAGCAGCCGCACGGTCCCGGCGCAAGCCCAAGGACTGGTACGACATCGCCTATGTACTTCTGCACAACGACGCTGGCGGACCCGACGTGGCCGCAGCCGCGGTGCTCGATCGGTTCGCTTCGGAGATCGACGCCTTCCGGCCGAGCCTTGCCGATCTGCAGGCCAACTTCGCTACGCCGCACGCCCAGGGACCAACCGCCTACGCCGACCAGCTGATCGTGGACCACCCTGAACTGGATCGCACCACGGCTGCGGCTGACGCCGTCGTTGCCCTTGAACGGTTCACCAACCGCATCCTTGGGACATCTCCCGCTCACGGCTGAACAGCCGATCGCCTGCACGCGTGGAGCTGTCGGCCATGCCTACCTGCAGCGCACATGGCTTGGGGGGTGGCCGTCACGTGTCGGTGGATCCGGGCCAAATGTGATCCGGATGTGATCCCAACGCCCTGTGGCTTCCGGACGTACGAACCGCAGGTCGGCACCGAATGTGCGCCTGACCTGCGGTTTCGCTGGCGGAGGGAGAGGGATTTGAACCCTCGGTCCCTTGCGGGACTCCCGCTTTCG
>CAZSQF010000535.1:0-1594 GCA_964608935.1 uncultured Actinomycetota bacterium
CCTCGTGCTCGACTTCACCGGCACGTCGCCCCAGGCGAAGGGGCCGATCAACCACGCGGGCAACTACGCCGACGGCAACTTCCTCAAGAAGTGGCTCGCGCCGATCCTGCGCAACCTCGCCGACACCCCCGAGCGGATGGCCGAGCTCGACGTCAACGAGGGTGTGGTGCCGCTGATCGAGATGCGCTTCCCCGACAAGGGGACGCTCCTGACGCCGATCTTTCCGGCGCCGACCAACGCGCGCACGTTCGTGATCCTGCGGCTGCTCGGCGTGCTCGCCGGCGTGCTGGCCAAGGCGGTCGACGGCAACATGCCGGCCGACCAGGAGACGATCCGCTACACCGGCGTGTACGGGCAGCTCGAGGACGGCACGCACTACCTCATGCGCGAGGTGCTCGGGGGCGGGTCGGGCGGTCGCTACTACGCCGACGGCGAGGACACGATCCACGTCGTGCCCGACTCGCGCAACCTGCCGACCGAGTTCACCGAGTCACGCTTCCCGTTCATCGTCGAGCAGCTCGGACTCGCCCAGGACTCGGGCGGTGCCGGCGAGTTCCGGGGCGGGCTCGGCTACGACAAGCACATCCGCATGCTCCGCGACGCCTACTTCATGTCGATCGCGGACCGCTCGATCCTGTCGTGCTGGGGTGTCAAGGGCGGCAAGGCCGGTGCGCCGTTCCGGGTCACGATCGACCCCGGTGGCCCGAACGAGCGCGAGATGGACGGGCTGGTCGACGACGAGCCGGTCCGGGCCGGCGAGGTGATCCGGATCCGCACGACCGGCGGTGGCGGCTGGGGCGACCCGCTCGAGCGTGATCCCGACCGCGTCCGCCGTGACGTCAGGTGGGGCAAGGTGTCGCGGCAGGCCGCCGAGGCCGACTACGGCGTCGTCATCACCGGTCCGGACGACGACCCGGTCGTGGACGCGGAGGCGACCTCGGTGCTGCGGGACCGCCTGCGCGCGGAGCGCGGCGAGCCGGCGTTCTTCGACCGGGGTCCCGGGTACGCCCACCTCGACCCCGACGGCCGCCCCTCCCCCGACGTCGACGTCGTGTGACCCCCTGGTCCCGGTCGGAGGACGAGATCCGGCGACTACGCTGAGCCGCTCGCCACGCGCTTGGAGGTCTTCGAGTGGCACGACCTGATGAGGCCGCCGGCCCGCTCGCGGGCGTGACGGTGGTCGACCTGTCGCGCGCGCTCGCCGGGCCCTACGCGACGATGATGCTCGCCGACGCCGGCGCAGACGTCATCAAGATCGAGCGTCCCGGCGCCGGCGACGACTCGCGCGGGTGGGGGCCGCCGTTCGTCGGCCCTGAGGACGAGCCCCAGTCCGGCTACTTCCTGTCGATCAACCGCTCGAAGCGGTCGGTCGTGCTCGACCTCAAGGACGACGACGACGTCGCCCGGCTGCAGGAGCTGATCGCGCGGGCCGACGTGCTGGTCGAGAACTTCCGGCCGGGAGTGATGGACCGGCTCGGGCTCGGCGCCGACGACCTCGAACGGCTCAACGACCGTCTGGTGGTGCTCTCGATCACCGGGTTCGGCGAGGGCGGCCCCGACGGGCACCGCTCCGGGTTCGACCAGATCATCCAGG
>CAZSQF010000536.1:0-1592 GCA_964608935.1 uncultured Actinomycetota bacterium
ACGGAGTCGATCCGACTCATCACCGTACACTCGGGCGGGCCTGCTGGATCCCAACGGGCCAGGTTCGGTCACCCATCCGCACCTGTCCCGGATGCTCTATTCCGACGGCAAGGTAGTTACCCCGCTGGTCAAAGCCAAGCAGGGCGATACCAGGGTCAACAAACAGACCGGAGAGGTCCGCCAAGTTCGCTACGAGCCCGACGCCGACCTGCACTTTGAGGGCACAGGGGAGACCGCTTTTGGAACCAAGTTTGTCATGGTGGCAGCAAGAACCGAGGACGCGCGCGGTCGCATCATCCTAGATGCCGAGTGGGTCCCAGACAAAGGCGGGTGAGGCCAAAGTCGCCATGGACTGCTTCGACCGTATGGCGCCGCTGGCGCTCGGTGCCCAGGGTGTGGTCTATGACGGGGCACTGCGAGGAGTCCACCACCAGGTACTCATGCGGGAACACGGACTGATTCCCGTGAACAAGGTTGCGGCGTCCGTTAAAGGCTCCAAGAAACCCCGGCGCTCTGAAGGCAGGCGAGTCGAAAAGAGCGCGTTCGTCGATCGCAAACAGGTGAAACTCCAAAACGGCCGCACCACAGATGTTCAGCTCTTCGCCAAAGGCGGCGCTATTGGTGTGGGCGAAATCACCGAGACCGGAGATGTTGAGTTCGTGGAGCTCGAGCGCACTCGTACCTATCGCAGGGGGAGCAAGGGGCGCTTTCGCTTTTACAACGAGTACCGCCTACCCGAAAGCTTTGGCGTCGGTACGGTGAAGGTGACGGTCAGGCTGCACGGCGATAAAGAAGACACCAAGCGCCGGTTCAACCGAGCCGAGAATGTCCGGGTTATCCCGCCCACCGATCCAGATTTCAAGGCGTTGTATCACCGCCGCAACGATGCCGAGAGCATCAACCGGGGGCTGGTCGACACTCTCTACCTCGGCCGTGCCCACAGCATCGGCCATGCCCGCCAGCTTGTGAACCTGCCGGGCTACGCCCTTACCGTTAATGCCCTGGCCTTGCATCAACACCGCCGGTGCCGAGGGGCGCTCACTCAAGCCGCTTAGAGCTAAGCCACTCAAGCTATCTGCTTGATCGACCGCGTCCTCGATCCGCTCCAAAAGCTACCGTCGGCCGGGCCGCGGTCCCAAACCGCTTCGCTTTGGCGTCTACAATCGGTAGGAGGTGCAGAATGGGGCTCCTGAACCGGGTTTTCTGCCACCTTTTCTGCATGCCCCGCCCTCGTAGCTCAGGGGATAGAGCACAGGTTTCCTAAACCTGGTGTCGCAGGTTCGAATCCTGCCGGGGGCGCTCAGGCGACCGTGCTCCTGCGCGAGAGTATTGCGGTTGTGATCGAAAAGTCCGGAACCGAGCCCAAGCCCGAGATCGGCTTCGACTGGTTCGAAGCCGTGGACCTGCGCGTGGCCCGCGTGCTGGAGGCGCCGTTGGCCGAAGGGACGCGGGCGCCCAGCCGGGTGCTGCGCCTCGACCTCGGACACCTAGGGGAGATCACCTCGGTGGCCCAGCTGGCGCTGGTCGACGAACAAGAGCTCGTCGGCCGCAACGTCGTTGCCTGCATCAATCTGGGCCGGCGTCGAATCGGA
>CAZSQF010000537.1:0-1591 GCA_964608935.1 uncultured Actinomycetota bacterium
AGGACCTGACCGGCGACGTGTTCCTGCGCGCCTGGCGACGCTTCGACCAGTTCACGTGGCAGGGCGTCGACATCGCCGCGTGGCTGACGACGATCGCGCGCAACCGCGTCGCCGACCACTTCAAGTCCGCCCGGGTGCGGCTGGAGCGTTCCACCGACGACGGGTTCGAGCGCGACGGCACGGGGATCGACGCCCCGGACCGGGTCGCCGAGGCCCGCGACCTCACCCGTGCCCTGGCCGAAGCCCTGGCCGAGCTCAGCGAGGACCACCGCGAGGTCATCGAGTTGCGGTTCGTGCACGACCTGTCGGTCACCGAGACCGCCGCCGTGCTCGACCGGTCGGTGGGCGCGACCAAGGCCCTGCAGTACCGGGCCCTGAAGGCCCTGGCCGCGGTGATCCGCGACCGCCCGGGGTTCGAGCACCTGCTCACCGCCGGCCTGGGGGGCCTCATCACCGTGCTGGGGGTGCTCGGATGAGCGCTTTCTACGCCCGCGCGCGTGTCCGACGGTCGGCCCGGTCGTTGAACGGGGTGCGAGGAGGTGACGCGTGACGCGGCTGGCCAGGAACGCTGAACGGCTCGAGGCCGTCCTGTCGGGCGAGCTCGCGCTCGAGGACGCCCCGCGAGAGCTGCGCAGCCTCGCCCGACTCGCCTCGCAGGTCGACGAGGCCATGGAGGTTCCGGGCCCCTCCGACGCCTTCCGCGAGCGCCTGCGGGCCGAGCTGCTCGTCGCCCCCGGGCCCGAGCCCGCGCCCGTGCCGGCACCGTCGCCGATCGACGCGGTGCGGACGCGCGTCGCCCGCTGGGGCCAGAGCCTGCGCGTCGCCACCGCCACCGGGGCCGTCGCTACGGTGGTGGGGGTGACCGGCGTCGCCGCGGCGGCCCAGGCGGCCCTCCCCGGCGACCTCCTCTACCCGATCAAGACCGTCACCGAGGAGACCCGCCTCGCGCTGGCCGACAACGCCGCCGAGAAGGGCAGGCTGCACCTCGCGTTCGCGCGGACCCGCCTTGCCGAGGTCGAGTCCGGTCTCGACCGGCTGACCGCCGAGCAGATGCAGGACACGCTCGGCCGCCTGGACGAGGACGCGGTGGACGGCGCCAACCTGCTGCTCGCCGACGGCGTCGACACCGAGGATGGCGAGCTGCTGCACGACTTCACCGCCGACATCCGTGCCGGCATCGACCGGATCGACCCGCGCCTGCCCCTGTCGGTGCGGCCGTCGGCCGAGCGCACCCTCGAGACGCTGCGACGCATCGACCTCGAGCTCTCCCGGCTGACCTCGAACCTGCTGTGCGATGGCTGCCACGCCGCCGCGGAGAGCAGCCTCCGGGCCGCCGGCCGGCCCGTGGCCCGTATCGTCCTTCCCGGGGAGGGACCCGCCGGGGCCGACTGCACGTGCGTGACCGACACGACATCCGGCTCGACCCCATCCCCGTCGCCGACCGGGGACAGCGTCCCGGACACCGGCGTGGACGAGTCCGAACCGAGCGTGCCGGCGGAATCCTCGAGCGGCGGCGACCTCATCGACGACACGGTCGACGACACCACCGACACGATCGACGACACCACCGACACCGTGGACGACGTCGTCG
>CAZSQF010000538.1:0-1591 GCA_964608935.1 uncultured Actinomycetota bacterium
GCGTGACGTGGCGGATCGAGCTCAAGGAGGGCTGGACCTTCCACGACGGCCAGCCCGTGACCGCCCAGAGCGTCGCCGATGCGTGGAACCTCGCGGCCCATGGCCGGAACCCCCAGCCGCTGGCGCACCTGTTCGAACCCATCGCCGGCTTCGACGAGGTCAACTGCCCCGAGGTCGGCTGCGAACCGGAGGCCGACGAGCTCGCCGGGGTGGAGGTGCTCGACGAGCGGGTCCTGCAGGTCGAGTTGTCGGCCCCGGACCGCCTCTTCCCGCGGCGGCTCGGCCACATCGCCTTCGCGCCGCTGCCGCCCGCGGCCCTCGAGAACCCGGACGCGTTCGTCGAGGCCCCGGTTGGCAGCGGGCCCTTCCGGATGGAGGGTCCGTGGCGGCACGACGAGGGGATCTCGCTGCGCGCGTACGCCAACCACCCGTCCCCACCGGCCGCCACCGGCGTGGACGTGGTCATCCACGAGACCGCCCGCAGCGCGTGGGATGCCTTCACGCAGGGCGAGCTCGACGTCGTGACGAACATTCCATCCGACGTCCGGGGCGAGGCACGCCGGTTCCGCCGCATCACCTCGGACGGGCACCAGCTCGACGTGCTCGTTGTCCCGGCCTATCGGCCCCAGTTGCACGACCTGGCGCCGGTGCTGTCGCGCGCCATCGACCGCGAGGCCATCATCGACGAGCATCTCAGAGGCCTGGCCACGCCGGCCCGCGGCCTCGTGCCGCCGGCGGTCTCCGTGACGGTCGACCGATGCGGCGCGCCCTGCCGGCTCGACCCGGCGGCCGCCCGCCAGGCCTTCGCCGACCTGCAGCTGCCCGAGCGCGGCATCGAGGTCTGGGTCGACCTGGACGCCGGCCAGGGCCCGTGGGCCGAGGCCATCGTGGACCAGTGGCGGACCCACCTCGAGCTGGACGCCCAGCAGGTCCGGGTCCGCGCCCTCCCACACACGGCGTGGGTCGCCCACCTGCAGGACCGCCGGGTCCGGGGCCTGTACCCGCTCGGCTGGACGATGGACGTCGCCTCGCCCCTGCCGTACCTGCAGGAGCTGCACGGTGTCGGCGGCCTGTTCAACCTCGACGGGTACCGCAACGAGGAGGTCGAGCAGCGGCTCGATGCCGCCCGGATGGCCGACACCACGGAGGATGCCCAGGAGCACTGGCGGGCGGCGGAGCAGCGGCTGCTCGACGACATGCACGCCATCCCGCTCTGGGTCCGCCGGAACGAGGCCTACGCCGCGGACGTCGTCGAGGGGCTGGCGATCGACACCCGCGGCCTCGTTCGCCTCACGTCCGTGCGGCTGGGCTCCGACGGTTAGCGCCGGAGGACGGCCGGGGGCGGTGTCGGGTCTCGTTCCAGCTCGTCCCGGACGGAACGGAGCAGGATCTGGCTCTGCTCCTCGTCCGAATTGGCGATGCTCGGGAAGCCGCTGTCGAGCTCTTGTTCGTCCCGGTCCGGGTTGTCGAACGCCAGCAGCGACGGCTCGGCGAGCTCGATGATCGCGACGTTCGTGTCGTCCGCCAGCGTGATCTGCTGGACGTCCAGGTCGGGGTCGAGTCGCTCGACCAGCGCGGCGTCGGGCACGAT
>CAZSQF010000539.1:0-1591 GCA_964608935.1 uncultured Actinomycetota bacterium
ACCGGTGTCTGGGCGCGCACGATGGCGGGCGCGCCGAGCGCTGCGACGGCCAGCCCCGCACCGCTGGCCTTGATCAGTGTGCGGCGTGATAGATTCGTCATGTCCGTTTCCTCCCTGTTGGCATGGACTTGCACTCGCGTCGTTCGACTAGGCGGCGCCGGCCCGGAGCTGCTCCTGCTGGGCGGCGTATTCACGCATCACGAGATCGCGGATCTCGGAGCGCAGCTCCGTGAATTGGCGTTCCTCGTGAAGCGATTCCGAGCGCGGATAGGCGAACGGAACCTCGATGACCGTGCGAATGCTCGCCGGCCGGGCGGATACGACGATCACCCGCGAGGCAAGGTACAGGGCCTCGTCGACCGAGTGGGTGATCATCACCACCGTCTTCTTCTCCGTCTGCAGCACTTCCATGAGCATGTCCTGCATGGCCGAGCGGGTCTGCGCATCGAGAGCACCGAAAGGCTCGTCCATCAGCAGGAACTGCGGGTTGACGGCGTAGGCGCGCGCCAGTGCCACCCGCTGGCGCATGCCGCCCGACAGCGTCTTGGGATAGGACCGGCGGAACTCGGTGAGGCGCATCAACTCGAGGTATCGGCTGCAAATCTCCCGGCGCAGCTGCTGGTCGACACGGTTGGCCCGCAGCCGCAACCCGAAGGCGATGTTCTCCTCCACCGTCAGCCACGGAAACACGCCGTATTCCTGAAAGATGACGCCGCGTTCCGGGCCGGGCCCGGAGATGGGCGCGCCGTCCAGAAGCACCTGGCCCGTGGTCGGCGCTATGAACCCGGCGACCATGTTCAGCATCGTGGTCTTGCCGCAGCCGGACGGTCCCACCAGTGCCACGAACTCGCCTTCGGCGATGGAGAACGACACGCCGTCGATCACCGACAGCAGCCCGGAGTCCGTCATGAAGCTCATCGACACGCCATCGAAGACGATCCGCTCGCGCGCCTCGCCCGCGCCGTTCATGCCGAGATCCTTTCCTGCCACACCAGCACGCGGCGCGTCAGTCGCCGCAGCAGAAAATCCATGGTAAGCGCCACCAGCCCGATGGTGATGATGCCGGCATAGATGGTGTCGAGCTGAAAGAACGAGCTGGCGTCCTGGATCACCGCTCCGAGGCCGCGCTGGGCGGCGATCAGTTCCGAGGCAACCAGCGTCGCCCAGGCGACGCCAAGAGCGACCCGCAACGCGGTCAGCACGTGCGGCACGGCGAGCGGCAGCACGACGCGGATGAAGATCTCGCCGTCGGTGGCGCCGAGGGCGCGGGCCACGCGGATATAGATCGGGCTGATCTGCGAAATGCCCTCATACATCACGATGACGCCGGAGAAGAACGCCGCATAGAACAGGATGACGACCTTGGCCACCTCGCCGATGCCGAAATACACGATGACGAGCGGAATGAGCGCGATCGGCGGCAGGGCGCGGAAGAAGTTGATCAGCGGGTCGACGAAGTTGCGGACCGGACGGTACCAGCCGAGCAGGAACCCGATCGGAACCGCGCACACGATACCGAGCGCAACCCCGAAGACGACGCGCTGGGTCGACATGTAGACGTCGATATGGAACCCGGCCTGCGACACCAGCC
>CAZSQF010000540.1:0-1579 GCA_964608935.1 uncultured Actinomycetota bacterium
GAACGTGTCCAGTGCCTCGAGCACCTCGGTGGCGGCCCACCGGCGGTAGCGCGCGCCGCCACCCGACTGGGAGAGGACCTGCGCCTCCACGAGGTGCCTGATCGCTCCCTGCGCCACGGGGGCCGATACGCCAAGCTCGTCCCGGACGAGGCGGGCGTCAATCACGGGCTGCTGGACGAGCAGGTCGGCGACCCGCCACGCCGAGGCATCAGACCGTGCGGTGATACGGTGTTGCCAGGCATCTCTGATTGCGTCGAGTTCCGCGACGAGGCGTCTGCCGTTGTCGATCGACCGCCAGGCGGCGTCGGCGAACTGTTCGACGATCGCGGCGGGGCGGCCCTCACCGTAGGCCCCGAGCGCGTCGAAGTAGGCACTGGTGTTGGCGAGCAGGCCCGCGGACACCGGGACGACGATCGACCGGGTGAGCCCCTTCGCGCGCAGCAGCGAGTGGACCAGCGAGCGGCCCACACGGCCGTTGCCGTCGAGGAACGGGTGGATGGTCTCGAACTGGGCGTGGGCGATCGCCGCCTGCACCAGCACCGGGATGTCGTCGCGCTGCAGGTAGGCGACCAGGTCGTCCATCGCCGCCGGCACCCGGTCGTGGTGTGGCGGGACGAAGTCGGCCTGGTGGGGGCCGTAGGGGGTCCCGCCGATCCACACCGCCTGGTCCCGCCAGCGGCCGACCCACTCCGGGTTGACTGCCTCGATCAGGACGGCGTGCATGTCGAGGATGGCCTGCTGGTCGAGCCGGTCGGCAAGGTCGATGGCGGCGCGCATCGCGCGCGCGTTGGCCACGATCTGGGAGGCGTTGGTCCGTGAGGTGTCCCCGATCTCGGCCGCGGCAATGGCCTTCGCGGACGCGGTCAGCTGCTCGATCTGGGACGACGCAGCGGACTCGCAATGCAGCAGGAGGGCGCCGTAGGGAGCCAGGCCGGTCCCAACCTCGGCATCGAAGCGGGTGATCTCGACGGTGGCCTCGTCCGCTGCAGCGAGAACGGCTGCGGGAAGCGGGGCGTCCAGGCTGGCGATCTGCGGGACGAGGGCCGACCGGTATGGGCCGGCGTGCAGGCGGAACTGGCGTCGCGGCGGTGCCGGGCCATCCGTGCTCCAATCCCAGGGCCGCTCTTCCCACCGGACTGCTGGCCAGTCCCCTGAACGGCTGCCAAGCAGGGCGCTGTCGGTCTCGTCCTGCCTGACGTGGGCGTGCTGGCTGCCGGTGGGACGTTGCGGCAGGTTCGGTACCACTCCGCGCATCCTTCATGACCGGGATCTTCAAGTTAAGGATAGCAGATTATCCCTAACTTAAACACCCAGACGACGGTGCGAAACTCGTAGCGCCAAGCTGCCCTGAGCCAGTGATGAGTGTGTATCCCTGACTTGGAGTCGTGGAATGGAGGGACAGCGCACTCGAGATTGTGCGGTGCCCCAGTCCACCAACCCCCGAGCCCGATCGGAGGTCAGAGCATGCCCACCCTGGGCGATCTCGATGTGCCGCCGATCCTGAATGCGCGCGGTGCCACGACAGAGAGAGCGGGTGAGGGGAATCGAACCCCCGTTCCGAGCTTGGGAAGCTCGTGTT
>CAZSQF010000541.1:0-1574 GCA_964608935.1 uncultured Actinomycetota bacterium
CCTGGCGCTGGGGAGCAAGGGTATCGAGGGAATCCTTCAGACCCAGCGATCCGTCCTCGGAGAGTAGCCGTCACGTGTTGGAGATCGTCCTCGGTACGGCCAACCCCGGCAAGGTGAACGAGATAGTCAAGTTGTGGTCGGACCTGCCGGTGCGCTTTATCACCAAAGAGCAGATGGACCCCTGGCCCGACATCGTCGAGTCGGGCGATACCTACCTGGAAAACGCCCTTATAAAGGCTCGTGCCCTGGTGGAGTTCTCCTCCAAGCCGGTGCTTGCCGATGACTCGGGCATAGAGATCGATGCGTTGGACGGTGCGCCCGGGGTCAAATCGGCCCGCTTTGCGGGCCCTGGGGCCACCGACGCTCAAAACAACCTCCGCATGGCCCATCTGCTACGGGATGTTCCCGTGGGTTCCCGCACGGCCAGGTACCGGTGTGTCGCAGTTTTGGCCAAGCCGGACGGTACCTATCTGGACGCCGAGGGAGTCTGTGAGGGCTCGATCGCCCCGGTTCCGGAAGGCGAAGGTGGTTTTGGGTACGATCCGTGGTTCGTCCCCGCGGGCCAGGACAAGACGTTTGGCCAGCTTTCTGCGGAGTTCAAGGACTCCATAAGTCACCGGGGCGAAGCCTTACGGCGGCTGGCCGAAAAGCTAAAGTCAACCGACTTTTTGACATAGCTGCATCTGGTGCGGGCGAGAGGACTTGAACCTCCACGGGACTTAGCCCACAGGATCCTAAATCCTGCGCGTCTACCATTCCGCCACGCCCGCGAGGCCCCAGGGACTGGTTTCAACCTATAAAAGCCTACACCTTGGGCCGGTCCAACACCCTGTGCGTGTTAACAGGCAAAAACAACCATATGAGCTTCTTTTATACGATGTGAGCGCAGTCGTTTAGACGGGGGGATGCCGGCTTTGAGATGCAAGCTCGCGGCTTTGCGGTCGCGGGGAGCGGTTGTCTTGCTGGTGTTCCTCAGCGCTGCAATGTCCGGATGCAGCTCCGTTTCCTCCGGCGATGCCGAGCCCACCACCCTGCGAGTCCTGATGACCGACGACTGGGGCGACACGCCGGCATTTCTTGCTGCGGTGAGAGACTTCGAGCAATCGCACGAGGGCGTGCGTGTGGAGGTGAATCTCGAGTCCATCCGCAACATGGCCCGCCTGGTTCAATCGCAGATCCAAGCCGGTGACCCCGTCGACATCGCACAGTGGCACGCGTTTGCAGCCGGCTCGGCCGGTTTTGCCGAGCCCCTGGATGATCTATGGGCCGAGCACGGCCTCAGCGAAGAAGATTTTTTTGAGGGTGCGATGGCGGACGTCACCTGGGGCGGCCGCAAATTCGGTGTCCCGCTGGATACCAACGCGCTGGTCTTGTTGCTTAGGGATGAGAGCTTTGAGGCGGCCGGTCTTGGGGAGGTGGCCGGGTTCGAAAGCCTCCGGCACCTCGAGGAGGCCGCCGGGGCGCTGACCAGCGCGGAAGGCTCCCAGCGGGCCCTGGCCATTCCTACCAGCGGCTGGCGGTCCTTCGGCTGGATCCGCGCCAACGGCGGCGACCTGCTGGAGGTGGCCGAGGAC
>CAZSQF010000542.1:0-1572 GCA_964608935.1 uncultured Actinomycetota bacterium
CCCCGAGGGTGACGGTGGTGCCGAAACCTGATGCCGTGCCGGACGAGATGTCCGCCGCGTGCGCCGGGCTCGCGCCCACACTGACGGCGAGGAGGGCGACGAACGCTGCAATTGCCAGCAGTCGCCGTCGATGGTTGCCAGGGATCGGTCGCATGCGTGGGGCCTCTCCGTCGTGGACGCGGTTGGCTTCAGGCCGCACGTGTACCTCAGGGGTAAACCTGGGAAACCCACCGATCGCCGCCGCGGAGCTGGGAAGATGCCGTCGTGCAGCGAGCGGTCCCCCCGCGAGTCGTCACCGTGGCGACGAAGATCAGTGCCCCGGAGGCCGCCGCGTTCGCCGAGGCCTGTGCCCGGCGCGGCACCACCCGCAGCTCGTTGCTCCACGAGCTGCTCTCCGACTTCCTCGGTCGGGAGCAAGGCACCATCGACCTCGACCTGACCGCCGAGGAGGCGCCCGCGCCCACAGGGTCGGCGCCGCGTCGATAGGTCGCGCCGTCGGGCGGGAGCGGTGCCGCCCAACCTGTTCTCTAACTGAACGCCGGGAGCACCTTGGTGCCGAGCAGCTCGATCGACTGCATGACGTCGTCGTGCGGGATCTTGTAGGGGTTCACCAGGCAGAGGAGCAGGTCGCAACCGGCCGCCTCGTAGCGCTTGGCCGTCTCGATGCACTCCTCGGGATCGCCGACGACGGCGGATCCGCTCTCGTGGAGGTAGTCGAAGGTGAGGTGGCCCATGGTGCCGGAATCGCGGTGCTCCTTGGCCTGTCCGGTGTACTGGTACGTGCCGAGGTCCTTGCCTTCGAGCAGGTCGGCGACAGAGGCGATCAGCGCGCCGCCGTGCCGGACGTACCAGACCATCGACTCGCCGGCGACGTCGTAGGCCTGCTGCTTGTCCTCGGCGCAGTGGACCATGGTGAACGTGGCCGCCTGCTCGTTCATGAACTTGCCGACGGGCTGCTCGCACTCGGCGAGCCCCTGGCGGTAGAGCGAGAAGCGCTCGGCCAGGTCCTCGGGCGGCACCCCGACGGTGAACGAGCACAGGCCCAGTCCGCGCTTGCCGATCTCCCGGTGGCCGTCCGGGCTGGAGGTCGCGCCCCACATCGGAGGGTGCGGCTTCTGGAGCGGCTTCGGCTGGACTCGGCGGGGCGCGCCCATCTTCCAGTGCTTGCCGTCGGCCTGGTAGGTCTCCTCCGTCCAGGCGCCGACGATGTGGCCCAGGGCCTCCGACCACATCTCTCGGGTCTCGTGCGGGTCGATGTCGAAGCCCTCGAGCTCATCGCGCGTGGAGGACCGGCCGGTGCCGAACTCGACGCGGCCGTCGGAGAGGAGGTCGAGCACGGCGGCCGACTCCGCGGAGCGGATGGGATGGTTGTAGGGCTTCGGCAGGAGGCGCACGCCGTAGCCGAGCCGGATGTTCTGCGTGCGCGCCGCGATGGCCCCGTACAGCACCTCGGGGTTGGAGCAGTGGGAGTACTCCTCCAGGAAGTGGTGCTCGACCGTCCAGAACGAGTGGAACCCGACCTTGTCGCCCAGGATCGCCTGCTCGAGCGTCTCCTTGTAGGCCCGGTGCTCG
>CAZSQF010000543.1:0-1553 GCA_964608935.1 uncultured Actinomycetota bacterium
GCTGCGAGACGATGGAGATCCACATGGGCGATTTCGTGTCGCCGGTCCCCTGCAACCCACCCGTGTAGGCGAGCGCCGTCGTGATGAAGAGACCCGACACGGCCAGGAACGCCAGGAGCTCGACCGTGAGGTCCACGACGACGGGATCCTCCATTCCAAACACCGAGAGCAGCGTCTGAGGAACCACAAGGAAGAGGATCCCGATAACGACCGCGACCGCCAGTCCGATCTTCATCGCGGTGTGGACGCCCTCGATCGAGCGCTCCGGCTGATCCGCGCCCAGGTTCTGACCCGCCACCGCAGCCGCAGCGCCCATGAGACCCACGGACGTCCACGTGATGAGGGAGAAGAGCTGCGTGTACCCCACCGTGTACGCGGCCTGCGCCTGACTACTCAGGGTGAGCGAGCCGACGAATCCGAGCATCACTGCGCCCCCGATGTTCATCGCGACGCCCTGGATCCCGGTCGGGATCCCGAAGCGGAAGAGCTCCCGTATGATCCCGAAGTCCGGTCGAAGCCGCATACCACGATGAAACCCGACCACCCAGTGCTCCCCACAGAGCCGATACAGGGCGTAGGCGGCCACGATCCCACCAGCGATCACCGTGCCGATCGCGGCGCCGGCGGTCCCGAACCCGGGAATCGGCCCGAGGCCCCGGATGAAGATCACGTTCAGGACGAGATTCAGGATCGTCAACGCGATCCCCAGACGAAGGGGAGTTTTCGCGTCTCCCGCGGAGCGCAGCGCGCCTCCGAGCATGAAGTGCATCAGCATTCCGAAGCTGAACACGAACATGATTCGGAGGTATGGAAGCGCCTCGCTTCGCACCTCCTGGGTCGCGTTGATCCACTCCAAGAGGTAGGGCGCGAGCACATATCCGATCGGCGCAAGCACCAGGAAGGACATCACGGCCGCGGTGATGAACGCCTGATAGACCGTTCGGTTGACGGACTCAGAGTCGCCGCGACCTGCAAAGCGGGCGACCAGCACCCCCATGCCGGTGAAGAGCGAACTGATGAAGACCATCACGACGAGGAAGATCTGCCATGACACCCCGATCGCGGCGTTTCCCGTAAATCCGACCATGTTGCCGACCATGGCGTGGTCCACGATTCCCTGCAGCCCGCCGATGACGTTCTGCAGCATCGTCGGCCAGGCAAGCATCCATACAGCCCGGTGGATCGGGCCTTCCACGATGGTCCGGTCGAAGGGTCGGCCCCTCTTGGGTGGCGGCATACCTTTCGTTCACCCACGCCATTGAGTATCGAGACCGGAGCCCACTCCGGCCGGTCCTGACGGACGTCTCGATCCGGCAGGAATGCCGCTGCAATCTATTGAACCGAAGGCGGAAGCGAACCCCCGATGATCAGCGACGATCAGAGCTCGAAATCCCCGACCGCTCCGACGGATCTTTCGGAGGCGCATGACCACGGTCGTCTCGCTCGTCCGGCGATGGGACCCGGGCGAGAGACCCGGCGGCGGTACGATGCGGAGATCGGCATCGTGGGGGCAGGGCCGGCCGGGCTCAGCATCGCCCGTGGACTTGCTGACA
>CAZSQF010000544.1:0-1549 GCA_964608935.1 uncultured Actinomycetota bacterium
ACATGTCGACCGGTTCGATGGTAGAGGAAGGCATGGCGGTCGGGATCATCGCCGCCCAGTCGATCGGCGAGCCGGGAACCCAGCTGACCATGCGGACCTTCCATATCGGTGGAGCGGTCAATACAAGCGTCGAGGAGAGCGAGATTAAGGCCAAGAAGGGCGGCATCGTCAGATTGGCTAAGATGAAGATCGTGCGGAACGATGAGGGTAAGGCGATCGTGCTGACACGCAACAGCGAGATCGTCTTGACCGACAAGAAGGGACGCGAACTCGAGAAGTACGACGTACCCGCCGCCGCCACCTTGGCCGTCGAGGAAAACCAGGAAGTGAACGCGGGTGATACGCTCTGTGAATGGAATCCTCACAAGATTCCGATCATTAGCGAAGTCAAAGGTAAGATCCGTTACGACGACGTCGTTGAAGGCGAAACGATGCGGATAGAACGCGATCCCGGAGGCGGTACGCGTCAGGTGATCGTAGATCATAAGGGAGACTTGCACCCACAAATCGTGATCGAGGACAACGAAGGCAAACCGCTCGATGTCTATTACCTTCCCGAGCGGGCGGTAATTGTCGCCCCCGAGGGCAAGGAGGTCTCGGCCGGTACCGACATTGCCGAGATGCCCCGTGAAACCAAGGGGGTCTCCGACATCACCGGTGGTTTGCCGCGAATTACCGAGATCTTTGAAGCTCGCAAGCCCAAGGATCCCGCAGTCATCGCCGAGGTCGATGGGATCGTCGAATTGCAGCAGGCCAAGCGCCGTGGCAAGCGGACGATTTTGGTGCGCAGCGAAAGCGGTTTGGAACATGAGCATCTGGTGCCTCACGGCAAACGCTTTCTGGTGCATACCGGCGACGAGGTCAAATCGGGTCAGGCATTGGTCGACGGGCCGCTGGTTCCGCATGACATCTTGCGTGTCAGTGGTGAAGAGGCGGTACAACAGTATTTGACTCACGAGATCCAACAGGTCTATCGCAGCCAACGCGTTGAGATCAATGACAAGCACATCGAGATCATCATCGCACGCATGTTGCGAAAGGTGAAAATCGACAGCGCCGGCGACACGACGCTACTGCCTGGTCTCGTCCTCGATAAGTTCGAGTTCCGTCGGGTGAACACCGAAGTGGCCCAGTGCTTGAAGATCGTCGATCCTGGCGATAGCGACTATGCCGAAGGTACGCTGGTACCGAAGGAGCAGTTGGAGCACACCAACGCGCAGATCGAGGGCTTGGGTGGAACCCCCGCCAAGGGCAAGAAGCCCAAATCGGCTAACGCCAGCACGCAATTGCTCGGTATCACCAAGGCATCGGTACAGAGCAGCAGCTTTATTTCGGCGGCTAGCTTCCAAGAAACCACCAAGGTGCTGACCGAAGCCGCATTAGCGGGTAAGGTCGATCGCCTGGTCGGCTTGAAGGAGAACGTGATCCTCGGCCACCTGATCCCAGCCGGTACTGGATTCCGTAGCTTCCAGGAATCGGAGGTCTCCTACCGCCGGGAAGCCCTGGAGGACCTGGTCAGTCGCGGGACGCAAGCCATGGAAGAGAGCTT
>CAZSQF010000545.1:0-1548 GCA_964608935.1 uncultured Actinomycetota bacterium
CACCTGGAGGCCGCCTACCCCGGACCCCGCGACGACGAGCTGGTGATCGACGGCGTGCGGGAGGGCACGGGCGAGATCCGGTTCGAGGTCGCGCTGGATCCCGACAACGTGGGCGTGCTGCTGCGTCGACGTGTGGACCAGCTCCTTCAGGGGCAGGCCGCACGGGTGCTGGTCGACGACGTGCCGGCCGGCATCTGGTACCGGGCGTCGGGCAACCGGGAGAAGCGATGGGTGGACGACGACCTGCTGCTCCCCGCCCGCCTGACCGGCGAGCGCGAGCGCATCGAGGTGACACTGCAGCCGCTGGCCCAGGGTCCGCCATGGACCGCGGCCCGCTACGAGGTGTTCTCGCTGCTGGCGCCGGGCAGCGGACGTCCTGGTGACACGTGACCGGGTGAGCGAAGGGGCGCCCGGGTCTGCCCTCGACTCGGTATGGCGAGAGATTATTCATGCAACCAATGGTTGCGCATTGGCTTGTGCGATGCTAGGTTGATCCGCAACCGATGGTTGCTAAATCAGGAGAGGGCCATGGAGTACGCCAGCATCGAGCGCGAGATCCACGTCGACGCGCCGCCCGAGGTGGTGTTCGAGGTGATCAGCGAGCCCGAGCACATCCGCGAGTGGTGGAACGCCGAAACCGACGTCCAGCCGACCCCCGGCGCGACCGGCGAGTTGGTGTGGAGCGACGGCGAGGACCCGCGAGCGCAGGTCGTCCCGATCACCGTGGTGGTGGCCGAGCCGCCGCGGCTGTTCTCCTTCCGCTGGACGCATCCGGCCGGAGAGACGGCCGTCGACGGCAACTCGCTGCTGGTGACCTTCGAGCTCGTCCCGACCGGCTCGGGCACGCAGCTGCGGATGACCGAGACCGGTTTCCGCGAGCGGGGCTGGGAGGCGGCGAAGCTGGAACAGCAGTACCAGGAGCACGTGGTCGGCTGGGACACCTTCGTGCCTCGGATCGCGGCGCACGCCGAACATCTGGTGTCGGCCAGATGAGCGTCGCGATCGACGACGACCTGTGGTCAGCGATCGGCGATCCGACGCGACGTCGGCTGCTCGACCTGCTCCTGGAGACCGGGGCCGGCACCGCGACGTCGCTCAGCGAGCAGCTGCCGGTGACGCGACAGGCGGTGGCCAAGCACCTCGGCGTCCTCGACCGGGTCAGCCTGGTCCAGGCAACGCCGGTCGGGCGAGAGAAGCGCTACCGCGTCGACGAGGTCCAGCTCGAGCGCGCCGTGGCACAGCTCAACGCCGTCGGCGACACCTGGGACGCCCGGCTGCGGCGGATCAAGCAGATCGCCGAAGCCATCCACAAGAGCACGTGACGACTTGCGACCGCGCCTGCGGCCGCACCGAGAACAGGAAGAACCATGGTGGACATCCTGCACCGATTAGGCATCACGGCATCGCGCGACGCCGTGTTCCGGGCACTGACCACACCCGAGGACCTGGCGGGCTGGTGGACCAACGACACCCGCGGAGACGGAGCGGTCGGTGGCGTCCTCGCGTTCCGCTTCGGGCCGCCCGGCGGCTTCGACATGAAGGTGCTCG
>CAZSQF010000546.1:0-1546 GCA_964608935.1 uncultured Actinomycetota bacterium
CTGACCCGCACCGCGGTGTGGGGCTACGCCAAGACGCTGGCCGACGAGCTGGGCCCGCGCGATGTCCGGGTCAACGTGCTGATGCCGGGCCGCTTCGGCACCGGACGCCTCGACGACCTGCACCGCTCGGTCGCCGAGTCCCAGGGCCGCACGTTCCAGGAGGTCCGCGCCGCCGCTGCTGCCGCGATCCCCCTGAAGCGCGTCGGCGACCCGACCGAGCTCGGCCGCGTCGCCGCCTTCCTGCTCTCCCCGGCTGCCTCCTACGTCACCGGCCAGGCCTGGGCCGTGGACGGGGGCGCCACCCGCGCCCTGTAGCCCCGACCTCGCACCGACCTCGCCCCGACCTCGCCCGCCCCCTGCGTGCCTCGCCCCCTGCGTGCCTCGCCCCTGCGTGCCTCGCCCCTGCGTGCCTCGCCCCCCACCGCGATCCTCGGGGCCGCCTCCACCCGGCCTCCACCATTGCTGCGGACATTCCGGTGGGCTGACGCCCCCATGTCCGCAGCAATCACCGCAGTCACGGCGTTCGATCGGTTGCTGCGGACATTTCGACGTGAAAGCGCCCTCATGTCCGCAGCAACGCGCGGCTGAGGCAGCACGCAACCCGGGGCGCTCGGTGCCTGCCTCTCTCTCAGGAGCGGGCGGTGAGCACGCGGTCGAGGCGGGCGCAGAACTCGTCCCAGCGACGGAGGAAGATCGTCCAGGTGAGTTCGAGGAGCAGCCACGTAGCGTCTTCGACGAAGTCGTTGTGGCGCTCGGCGTCCTCGTCGAAGTGCTCGCGGCCGTGGTAGGCGAGGCCGCGGCACTCGACCCCCACCCGCTGCTGCGCGTAGGGCAGGTCGATCCGGCGATGGTGGCGCGAGACCACCACCTCCAACTGGCCCGGGTCGGGCGGTGTGCCCCGGTCGTCCAGGCGGCCCCGGGCACGATGCTCGAACCCTGAGTCCGACCCATCCTCGGCCAGCAGCTCGGCCAGTCCGCGGAACCTGCGGCGTCCCGCGAACCGGCGTCGGTGTTGCAGCTGCGCCTCAAGGTCCTTCGGCCCGAGCCCGCCGACGCGCCGGAGGTCGATGGCCATGTCCATCATCGCGTCCAGGTCCGTGGTCGGCGAGAGGTCCGCGAGCATGCGTGCCGGTCGGACGACCGGGATGCCGGACACCTCGTCGATCCGTTCGTGGTCGAACACCGAGGTCTCGAGGAGCCGGACGCCGCCGTGGGGCCGGTGCGAACTGCTGTGGGGCACCAGCACGTCGACGGTCGTCGGTGCGGTTCCGCAAAGGCCATGCAGGTATGCCGCGCCCCATCCGGTCACCGCGCACGGTGGCCCGATGGCCGCGGTGGCGATCGCGAGGCGCTGGGAACTCGACGGCTCGTGACCGGGAAGGACGGTCACGTCGTGGTGGGGGTGGTCCAGTTCCTCGCGGTGTCGCCAGTCGCGGAAGCTGGAGGCCGGCACCCCTGCCTCGCGGCAGTCGCGGCTGGTGACGATCCCGTGGTGGCGGGCGCCGATCTCGAACAGTTCGCGTCGCATGTCCAGGAGCCTGCCGCG
>CAZSQF010000547.1:0-1540 GCA_964608935.1 uncultured Actinomycetota bacterium
TCGAGCAGGTCGTCGAGGTCGTCGTCAGCCGGCTCGGGCGTCTCGGCCGCAGCCGGCTCCGGCTCGGGCTCGGGCTCGGGGATCGGCGTGGGCTCCGGGCTCGGGGTCGGCTCGGGGACCGTTGCCTCGACCGGCTCGTCGGCCGGCGTGCCGGTGACGTCGTCGCGAACCGACGGCTCGGTGGGTGTGGTGGTTTCGTCGTCGGGCACGTGTGTCACCCCAGGGTGTTGATGACGGCGCGGCGGATGACCTCGTCCATGCCCCACACGATCAGGACCAGCACCAACGTCGTCACCAGGACGACGATGGAGTACGAGGTGACCTCCTTGCGGTTGGGCCAGGCGACCTTGCGCAGCTCGCTGCGCACCTCGCGCAGGAACTGCCCGATCGAGGTCTTCTCGCGCGGGGCTGCGGTCTCGCTGGCCGCACTGGACACCTCGGCGGTGCGCTGCTCCTCGCGGGCGGCGCGGCGCTTGGATTCGCGGCTCATGTCAGCACCATCGTGGGCTCGGTTGTCGGGCTTGCCTCGGGAGTGTCGCACGGGAGGAGGGACTCGAACCCCCAACCGCCGGTTTTGGAGACCGGTGCTCTGCCAAATTGAGCTACTCCCGTCCGTCCCCTCGGCGTGGGCCTGACGGTACCGGGGTCACCGGCTCGTGAAAGCCTCCGGCAAGGGAACGCTGCCCCACACGGAGGCAGCACCCACAGGGTAGCCCGACCGCGACCACGCCGACAACCGCCGGGTCGGCGCGCGCGCTCGGGGCAGCGTCGCTACAGCGAGACCCGCCCGGTGCCGCGCAGGATGCGGTTGCCGTCCTCGTTCTCGCCCCACAGCATCACCGTCGCGACGCCGTCGGCGACCTCCTTGACCTTGCCGCCGAACCGCGACGTCGTCCCGAGCGGCCACGGGCGCGTGAAGCGGACGTCGATCGCGAGCACGTTGTGGGGGCCGCCGGCGAACGCGGTCAGCACCCGCGACGCAAGACCCATCGAATACATCCCGTGGGCGATGATCCCGCCGGTCGGGCTGACCTCGCTCGCGAACGCCTCGTCGTAGTGGAGCGGGTTCAGGTCACCGGACGCGCCGGCGTACATCACCGACGCCGTCAGGGTCGACGTCGCCTCGATCGTCGGCAGCTCGGTCCCGGCAGCGATCTCGCTCACCCGCCCACCTCGTCGGGCTGCGCCTCGGCTCCCGGCGCCGAGCCGAGGAAGACGATCAGCCCGGTCGATCGGACCGCGAGCGTCGCGTCGTCGCGGAAGCGAGCCTCGATGTCGATGGTGAGGAACTCGTTGTCGCCCCGCGTGGTGATGTCGGCGACTCGAGGCGTGCAGTCGAGCACGTCGCCCGGCACCAGCGGGCGAGCACCGAACTCGTAGGACTGCGACCCGTGCACGAGCGTCGGGTGGGCACCGAGCTCGGGGTCGGCGAACAGCACCGAGGAGCCCTTGCCGACCGTGAAGCACGCCGCGAACGTGGGCGGCGCGACGCAGTCGTCGCCGTCGCTGAAGTAGCGCGGGTCGGTCTCGCCCAGCGCGG
>CAZSQF010000548.1:0-1540 GCA_964608935.1 uncultured Actinomycetota bacterium
TGAAGCGGTCTCGCGCCGACCACGTGCTGGACAATTCCGGCACGCAAGCCGAGCTGGAGGGCGCTGCCGTCAACCTCCTCGAGTCCATCCGGCGTGCGGACAAAAGGAAGTGAGCGAAACGTTGAGAATCGACCTCCATCTCCACACCAACGGTTCCTGGGACTGCCTCTCCGACCCCGAACGGGTGCTGGCGCGGGCCAGCGAGCGCGGGATCGACCGAGTGGCGATCACGGATCACGATCGCCTCGGCGTAGCGCTGGAACTGGCCGGGCGTCATCCCGACCGGGTGATCGCGGGAGAGGAGGTGCGCACGGCGGAGGGCGTGGACGTGATCGGCCTGTACCTGTCCGAAGAGATTCCCAGGGGAACACCCGCCGCCGAAACGTGCCGGAGGATCCGGGCGCAAGGCGGGATCGTCTATCTTCCCCACCCTTACGCGCGCGGGAAGGGGGGGAGCGGCCGGCTCGCGGAAGAGCTCGCTCCGCTCGTGGACGTCGTCGAGGCGTTCAACGCTCGGCTTCGCTCGGGGGAGCGAAATCGCAAGGGAGCGGATCTGGCTCGGCGGCATGGGCTTCTGGAGGGAGCCGGATCGGATGCCCACACGGTGGGCGAAGTCGGCAACGGATGGGTCGAGACGGCGGTGCACCCCAATGAGCCCGGGGCCCTTCTGAGCGCCCTCGACCGAGCGACCGTGCATGGGAGACGGGCGGGCCCGCACGTCTTCGTGGCCTCCAACTGGGCGAAGCTCCGCAAACGGTTCGGTCCGCGCGACGCGGAGCGTCTGCCCCTGTCTCGCGTCAGCTCGACCGCTCGCGCCCGATGAGCTACGAAACGCCCGAATCCCGACGTCCCGCGGTTCGTGCCGTGCTGGACGCCCTTCTGAGTTCAGAGCGAGTGGTCCTGACCACCCACGTGAATGCCGACGGCGATGGTACGGGGTGCCAGGCCGCGCTCCTCGATCTTCTGCTGGAGGCCGGCGTCGAGGTCTGGATCGTCAATCCGACCCCTTTCCCGGACGCGTTCCGCTTCTTGATCAGCGATCTCGACCGGGTCCTGGATGCGCGCAGCGAGGAAGCGGAGCACCGGTGTCGCGAGGCCGATCTCTGCGTGGTCGTCGACACGGCGGAGAAGTCCCGCATCGGCCGGGTGAACCCCCTCGTGGAGGACGTGCCCAAAGTGGTGGTGGACCATCACCCGGCGGATGACGAGGGGCTGCGGGGCATTCCTTTCCAGGATACCACGGCCGCAGCCGCCGGTGAGCTCGTCTTCGACCTGATCCTCGCCGCGGGGGGGCCGTGGACCCCCTCCGTCGTAAACGGCTTGTACGTGGCCATCCTCACGGATACCGGGTCATTCCGGTTCTCGAACGCTACACCCGCGGTCCACCGGGTTGCCGCGGACCTCATCGAGCGGGGAGCGGCCCCGGAGAAGCTACACCGGCAGGTCTACGAGCGGGCGTCGTTGAGGAAGATGCGTTTGCTTGCCCGAGCGCTGTCCACCCTCGAGCTGTCTCCGGACGGGGGCGTCGCCTGGATGACCG
>CAZSQF010000549.1:0-1539 GCA_964608935.1 uncultured Actinomycetota bacterium
GGTGGACGCATGACCCGTGTCGAGCGGCTCGCGGTCCGGGCCGCGTCGAGCATGGCCCGCCGGGGCAGCCTGCACCTCGTCCTGCCGAGCGGCACGACGACCACGATCGGCGCGGGGCCGCCCGAGGCACAGCTCGTCGTGCACGACGCAGCGGCCGTGACGCGGCTGTTGCGAGGAGGGCTGACCGGGTTTGCGGAGGCGTACATGCACGGCCAGTTCGACACCCCCGACCTCGCCGCTCTGCTGCGCTGGGGTGCGGCCAACCACGACACCCTTGTCCGCCACCCCCTCGCGCGGGCCGTCCAGCCTGCCCAACGGCTCGCCCAACGGGTCAGACCGCAGCGCCGACACCCCCGCGTGCTGTCGATGAACGACCACTACAACCTCGGCAACGCGTTCTTCGCCCCATGGCTCGACGAGACGATGACGTACTCGTCCGCCCGCTTCGGCCGCCCGGACCAGGATCTCGCCGCGGCGCAGCGGAACAAGTACCGCACGATCGCGGACCGCGCCGGGCTGCAGCCCGGCATGCGGGTCCTCGAGATCGGTTGCGGCTGGGGCGGCTTCGCCGAACACGCCGCCGCCGAACGCGGCTGCGAGGTGGTCGCGATCACGCTGTCCGAGGAGCAGGCCGCCCACGCCCGGATGCGGATGGACGAGCGCGGGCTCGGCGGCCAGGTCACCATCGACCTCACCGACTTCCGGGCGGTGACCGGCGGCTTCGACGCCGTCGTCTCCATCGAGATGATCGAGTCGATCGACGAGCGGCAGTGGCCGGACCTGTTCGCCGTCGTCGCCCGCAGCCTGCGGTCCGCCGCCAGGGCCGTGCTGCAGGTCATCACGATCCAGGATCTTGTCTGGGAGCGCTACCGCGCCCGGACGGACTTCATCCGTCAGTACATCTTCCCCGACGGGCAGCTGCCGGCACCGAAGGTGCTGCGACACCTGGCGGACGGCGCCGGCCTGACCGTCGAGCAGGTCGAGACGTTCGGGCTGGACTACGCCCGCACGCTCGCCGCCTGGCGCGACCGTTTCGAGGCGGCCTGGCCCGTCCTGCGCTCCGAGCACGCGCTCGACGAACGCTTCCACCGCATGTGGGCCCTGTACCTCAGCCTGTGCGAGACCGGCTTCCGCATCGGCCGCACCGACGTCGAGCAGTGGGTGTTCGCCCGCCAAGACCAACGCGGTGCCAACCTCACGCCAACCATCGGTCCGTAGCGTCATCGTCGAGCCTCCGCGACCGGCGGACGCCGCGACGAAGGGGCCGGCATGGCGGTGGACGAGGACGAGCTGCAGGCGGCGATCGATGCTGCCGAGGCCGAGTTCGTGGAGCACTGGACGGCCGGCCCGCGACACACCCGCTGGGAGTCCCTCCCCGTCCAGGTGGGGGATCCGGCGCCGTCGTTCGTCCTGCCCGACCAGCACGGCGAGCCGGTGTCGCTCGAGGACGCCGTCCGCGAGCGACCGACGGTGCTGGTGTTCTGGCGCCACTTCGCGTGCGGCTGCGGGCTCGACCGGGCGGAACGGCTGCGCAAGGAG
>CAZSQF010000550.1:0-1533 GCA_964608935.1 uncultured Actinomycetota bacterium
AACTGCGAGAGGCAGGCGGTCGGATCCACTACGAGGCGTCAGCCGTGCTCTTCCACCACGAGTTCGGCACCCAGCAGCGCGCCGAGGCGGACCGGCGCCGGCAGGACCGTGCGCTGAACCGGGCGATCTTCGTGGATCGCTGGGGGCCGCGGCTCTTCCGCGAGGTGATGACCGACCGGCTCGGTGGCCACGGGCGTTGGTCGGAGTCGTCGGCCCGCATCGTCTCCGTCTCCGCGACGAGCGCGAGCCGCTCCGGGCACCATCTCCCGGAGGAGCTTCGCACCGAGTTGGAACGACGTGGCTGCGACGTGATCCGGTCGCGGCAGAGCGGACGCGGCTCCGACGGCGACCACCCGGCCGACGTCCTGCTCTCCACCTCGTCGGATCTCGATCCCCGTCGTGTTGCAAGCGTGATCAGGGTCGCCTGGATACGTGGGGACCCCACCACTTGGCTGACTCAGCCGTGGTTCGACGATTACGACCTGGTCCTGGTGAGCGAGGCCGACGCGCAGCGGACCGTCGAGCAGGGGAGCGCTCACGTGGCGGAGCTGCTGCCCGTCGATCACCGGGCCCCGACGGACGTCGCGGAGGACCTCCTGCGGATCGTGACCGACTGGCTCCGGCGCCCCCGCCTCGGTCTGCTCGTCGGCGCCCCGCGCGAGGAGGAGCGGGAGGAGTGGGGCGACTACCACTTCGCCCGGGGGGTGCAACGTCAACTCGAGCGGCGAGGCCATGCGGTCCGGGTCCATCTGCTGCCCGAGTGGGAGACGCCGGTGACCGCTCGTCATGACGGCGTCATCCATCTCCTGGGGTTGTCCGAGTACGCACCGCGACCCAGCCAGGTCAACGCGCTGTGGATCATCAGCCATCCGGGGGGCGTCGAGGCGGTCACCGTCGACGCCTACGATCTCGCGTTCGTGGCGTCGGACCGGTTCGCGGATGAGCTCGCGACTCGTGTGACCATCCCCGTGCTCGCGCTGCACCAGGCGACCGACCCCGAGGTGATGCGGCCTGAACCGACCGGGCCGGAACACGATCTGCTCTTCGTCGCCAACTCGAGGAAGGTGCGCCGACGCATACTCGATGATCTCCTGCCGACCACCCACGACCTCGCCATCTACGGGAGTGACTGGACGTCCGATCTCGTCGACGTCAGGCACGTGCGGGGCGAGCACATCCCCAACCGGGAGGTCCACCGCTACTACTCGGCCGCCAAGATCGTGCTGAACGATCACTGGGACGACATGCGCGAGCACGGCTTCCTCTCCAACCGTCTGTACGATGCGTTCGCGTGCGGGGCGTTCGTCATCTCCGATCACGTGCCGGGAATAGAGGCCGAGTTCGACGGAGCGGTCGTCACCTACGAGGGAGCCGACGATCTCCGCGCCAAGATCGACCGCTACCTCGCTGACGACACTGCGCGCCGTGAACACGCCGAGCGGGGTCGACGTGCCGTGCTGGGGCGTCACACCTTCGCGGAGCGCGTCTCCCGGCTGCTGGAGGTCGTACGTCCGCATCTCGATGAGCGCCCCC
>CAZSQF010000551.1:0-1523 GCA_964608935.1 uncultured Actinomycetota bacterium
CCGCTGGCGCTGCCCGACCCGCTGGCGCTCCCGGACGGGCACGCTGCCGAGCCGCTCACCGAGTCGCCGCTGCCGTCGAGGTTGCGGACCGAGGCGCCGTCGTCGCCGCCACACGCGGCGGCGGCCAGGGCCAACGCGGCGATGCTGATGAGAAGCTGCTGTCTCACGTCTGCTGCCTTCCGGGTCGGGTCCGGCCTGCGCCGGGCCGCTCTGCGCACAGAGATGGAGCCGGAAGCTTAGGTTGTCCTTACCTAAATTCGAAACTCATCCAGTCAAGCTGCAGCCGCTGGCTGCCGCGGTGGAGGCCGGCGCCTGGGCCGCCGCCACCCCGATCGTGACCATCGGTGCGGCCGTCGCCTCCGCCGGGGGTGCTGCTGTCGCTCCTGGCCGGGGTGAGCCGCACGAGCCTGTCCATGGCCCGCCGACGCGAGCTGCCCGGCTGGCTCGACGCCGCCCATCCAACCCACCGCACCCCCCACCGTGCAGAACTCACCGCCGCCGTCCTGGTCTCGGCGATCGTGCTGGTCGCGGACCTGCGGGGCGCGATCGGTTTCAGCTCCTTCGCCGTCCTGACCTACTACGGGCTTGCCAACGCGTCGGCGTGGACCCTGACGGGAGGCGAACGCCGATGGCCCCGCTGGCTGGCTGGCCTGGGCGTCGCCCTGTGCGCCTTGCTGGCCGTCACGCTCCCGCAGGTAGCTGTCATCGGGGGGCTGCCGTTGCTCACCAGCGGATCAGCCGCGTGGCTGACCACCCACCGGTTGCGGCCTGGCGGTGAGATGCCGCCCAGTCCGGCGGCCGGTTCCGGGACTCGCATGGCCCGGCCCGCAACGAACCCGACGATCAGACCCGTCGGTTCGAACGCCACGGCCGCCGCAGGTCGTCTGCCGTCACCGTCCGCTCCGAGTCAGCGACGAGCTGCCGCAGTGCGTGGTCCCAGTCCGTCTCCGGGTGGTCGGCCAGCTCGACGGCGACGCGGCGAGGCATCAACAGGCAGGCCTCGAGCACGGCTGTCGTCGCCGTGTGGCCCCACATTCTGCGACCAACGCCGGGAGTCTCGGCGGCATCCAAACGGCCCGCCGCACCGCTCCCCGCGCCAGGCCGGAGGCCGAACTCTCCAAGGGTCGCATCGCCCAGGAGTTTGGGAGTTGGCGACGTAGCGGCGCCCCGCGCCCCGGGGGAGTGGGGACCGCATGCCGCTACGCCACCAGCCCCACAGGGTAGATGCAGGAGGGTGGCACAGTGTCATGTGATCAATGTCATGTGACCAATCGCAGCGTTACTGTTTGGGGATGTAGCTCTCTGAGGTTCGGTGAGCACGGTCGGCCGTTCGGGCAGCGCGCATGACCTGCTTGGATCATCGGCGCGGGCTCAAGAGCCGGGATGGGATGGCCGAGGCGGGTGAGACCGCCCCCGTTCATCGACCCATGGGCGGTTTCGGCTGCACTCCGCAGGCGAACCGGCAAAACCGGGGAAACCCGGTGACGCAAAGCCACGGGCCTACCTCGCGCTGTCCGCGCGAC
>CAZSQF010000552.1:0-1519 GCA_964608935.1 uncultured Actinomycetota bacterium
GGGCCCCCTGATGTACGGCGCGGTGCTCGCCGCCACCGGGAGCTTCCGGCTGGCGATGGCCTCTATCCTTGGTTTCTTCGTCGTGGGATTCGCGCTCCTCATGCTGGTGGACGAGGAGCGAGGCATCCGGATGGCGACGAAGGTCGCCATCGACGACGCGGAGCAGGGGCGGGTCCGGGGAGAAGGGTGAGCACCACGGCGCGGCTCATCGTTCGCTCATGAGCGCCTGCTCTCCAGCGGCGTCGGTGCGGAGCTCTTCGTCGCCGCGCACCGCGGGCCAGAGCCGGACCAGGTAGACGGTGGCACCTACGGCGATCGCGACCCCGAGCAGACCGGCCCCGAGCCGGCCGTAGAGAAACATCCCCGTCGCGAAGAGAATCGCGTACACACCGAAGGAGCCGGCCAGCATGGCGAGGATCCCTTGCGGGAGCGTCCATTCCTCGTCGGCGCGCGGGATCGGCTTCCCTTCGGCCGCCGCCTCGCGCGCGATCTTCGCCCAGCCGGGGCCGCCGGGCCGGGCGAGCGCCACGAACCGACGCAGCGTGGTCGGATCGACGGGGCTCGTCACGAGCGTCACCCCCACCCAGGCGACCGTCGTGATCGCCACCCCGGTGAGGAGCTTGACGGAGGTCGACAGCTCGGCCTGCGGGAAGAGCCCCGGATGGATCAGCTCCACGTAGAGGGCCACGAGGAAGGAAACCACCATGGCCGTGATCTCGCTGAAGGCGTTGATCCTCCACCAGAACCACCGGAGGATGAAGAGGAGCCCGGTGCCGGCCCCGATCTGCAGGAGAATGTGGAAGGCCTGCAGCGCGTGCTCCATCCAGAGCGCGAGGGTGGCCGCCAGCACCATGAGGAGCGTCGTGGAGATCCTCCCCACCCGAACGAGCTCGCGCTCGCCGGCCTCCGGCTTCACGAAGCGGGACCAGAAGTCGTGCACGACGTACGACGAGCCCCAGTTCAGGTGCGTCGAGATCGTCGACATGTACGCCGCCGCGAGCGACGCCGCCACGACCCCGAGCAGGCCCGAGGGAAGAAAGGTGAGCATCGCCGCGTAGGCCATGTCGTGCCCGAGGATTCCCGGCGAAACGCCCGGGAAGGCCTCGCGGAGCGAGTCGACCGTGGGGAACACCACGAGCGAGGCGAGCGCCACGATGATCCAGGGCCAGGGCCTCAGCGCATAGTGCGCGGTGTTGAAGAAGAGGGTAGCGCCGACGGCTTCCCGCTCGTTGCGGGCCGCGAGCATGCGCTGGGCCACGTACCCCCCTCCGCCCGGCTCGGCGCCCGGATACCAGACGCTCCACCACTGCACGGCGATCGGAATGATCAGCAGGGGAACGAGCTGCTCCATGTCACCGAAGTCGGGAAAGAGAGCGAGCTGCCCGCTGACCTGGGGGTGGTCGAAGAGCTGCGAGAGCCCGCCCACGTCGGGGTGGCCGAGCGCGACCACCGCGACCGCCACCGCCCCGACCATGGCGGTCACGAACAGGAGCAGGTCGGTCAAAACGACGCCGCGAAA
>CAZSQF010000553.1:0-1517 GCA_964608935.1 uncultured Actinomycetota bacterium
TCCGGACGTGGACACGGAAGGCTGCGTCGCGCTCATGCGTCAGGGAAGAACGGCGCGACGCGCTTGCTCGGCGACCGCGTCGAGAAGGGCACGATCGTATCGGACCAGGTAGTAGAACGGATTCAGTACCCGCTCCTGGGGTCGGTCGAGGGGGAAGAGGTGGCGGCGGGCCTTGTCGATCTGGGCAAGCACGGTCTCATTGTCGCGCTTGAGGCTCTGGACGATCTTCTTCTCGACGTCGTCGAAGAGGCCGAACGCCCGGTTGCGAAGAGACTCGACGGCCCCTTCGAGAGTCGGATCCACATCAGCGGCAGCGCGTCCGAGCTCCTCCGTTCCGGAGGCCGTCGCCTCCCTCATCCGCGACAGGGCGGAGCGGACGTCCGGGGGGATCTCGTCTCTGGCCAGCTCGCCGGCGAGCTCGTGGCTGGGGCGAGAAAGATCCTCGATGGATAGGGAGAGCTTCTCCAGGACCTTCCCGACCTTCCTCTCGACAACGAACAGCGACGCCCTGGGATGCACCACGGGGCGTCCTACATCGTGGCCCGCGAAGACCGGCGCGATCTGAGCGAGATAGGCGGCCTCACCCGGACCTGCCACATACGACAGCGTGGGCAGCATGAGGCTTTCGACCACCGGCCTCAGCAGGACGTTCGGACTGAGGGTCGCCGGGTCGTCCGCGGCCTTCTGACGGATCTCCCCGAGGGAGAGTCTCGTCCCGGAAGCTCTGAGGCGGAACTTGCCGTCGTCCCGGAAGACGCGTTCGCGACCCTCCGGTCCTTCCAGAAAGAGATTCGTCGCACCGTCGAGAAGCGGAACCTGAATTGCGAAGCCCGCGCGCTTCAGCTCATCCGCCCTTCTGGACAGGGCCCCTGCTCGCTCCGCGCTTTCCTCGAGCTCGCGCAGGAGCGTCGGGAGCGATCGTGCCTTCAGCGCCGGTTCGTGCGCCTGCACGAAGAAGACGCCCGTGGGGCCGAGAAGCGCCTCCATACATCTCCGAAAGCCTTCCGCCAGACCGACGTCGGGAGCATACGCCTCCTCGAGGACGGACTTCCAGTGGTCCGAGAAGTCGGTCGTGGGATGAAGCTCGAGGAAGCGTTGAAGGGCCGTGGCGATGTCCGGTCCCGGACGGATCCGGTGCAATGGAGGAGCTGGACCGTCCGTGGCGGGCGGCAGGCCCACCTCATGAAGCTCGTTCTTCGCGTCGAGGACGTGGACGGCCCGAACCTCCTCCCAGTCGTGGTCCTCGGAAGCGATCCAGAAGACGGGGAGGACGGGACGTTCCAGTGCTTCCTCCAGGCGCTTCGCCAGCGCGGCGGCCGTCATCGCCTTGTAGAGGGCGTGTAACGGGCCGCCGAACACGCCTGGCTGCTGCCCCGTCGTGACCATGAATCCGCGTTCCTCGATGAAGGCGGAAACGCGCGCCTTGGCGGTCGGGCCGCCTCCCGTGAGATGCTGAGCGGCCTCCTTCCGTCCTCCGTTCTCGAACCGGGCGTCGACCTTTCCAGCTGCGGAAACGT
>CAZSQF010000554.1:0-1512 GCA_964608935.1 uncultured Actinomycetota bacterium
GCGGGCCACGTCCTCCGGGTCCGCGGTGCCCTCGTCGAGGTCGGACAGGAGCGATTCCAGCCGGGCCCGCTCGGCCCGGGCTTTCCGGACCCGGACGGGAAGCCGATCCGCCGCGCGCTCCCGCTTCCGGGCGCGGTCGTAGAGCGCCTCGGCGTTCTCCACCGCCGACAGAGCCGGATCCAGCTCGAGCGTGATGGTACCCCCCTCGAAATCGTCCAGCTCGACGGTGGAGGCGCCCTTCGGGACCACATGCAGGCGCGCCATGAGGGCGTCCGCCCGGCTTCGCAGCGCCACCGCCTTGTCCGGCGCGGTCTCGACCTCCTCGCGAAGGGCGTGGGCGCGGCGCGTCACCCGCTCCAGGCGTTCCTCGAGCGCCGCCCTCACCTCCGGTGCGAGGCCCGACGGGGCCTCCCGGCGGCCGGCCTCCTCGAACGCCGCCAGGAGGGAAGGGGTGGGCCGGTCCTCCACGCCCGGGAGCGGGAGCGGATAAGGCACGCCGCCTCGCACCTCCAGCACCCGCGGCCTCGGCTCCGGCCGAGACGTGATCTCCACGTATCGCCGCCACGCCCGCGCTACCCTGTCGACCCCGGCCTCTGAAGGCTCCCCGGCGACGCCGTCGCTCGCCGATCCTTGATCCTCGTCCGGCGAGATCGGTGCCACGATCACACGGGCGTTCAAGGGACTCGTCCATGCCAGGGCCCGCACCACCGCCCGCACCGCCTCCTTCCCATCGGCCGCACCTTCGACGATCCCGCGGAAGCGGTCCGATGACACGGGCTCCTCGATCCCCTCCCGAGGCTCGAACCCGCCCGGCGGCTGATAGATGGCGCCGGAGCGGAGCGCCCGTCCGCCCGCCTCCCGCGTCCAGAGGGCGGACAGGATCGTCCCGGTCGGGTCCAGCGCCAGCGCGTTCCACTGGTTCGTCATGAGCTCCACCACGAACCGGCAGGCTCGGTCGGGCCCGCCCGCATCGATCTCGACCTCGATGATCCGCTCGTCGGGCGGTGCCGTCACCCTTCGGACCCGCGGGCGACGCTGTGTCCGGATCCGTCGCCCGCCCCATCCCTCCGCCGCTTCCGCCGCCGGTCGACCCGGGCTGGGCCCCTCCTCGTCCGCCGGCGCGTCGTCCCGGACCACTCGGATCCAGCCGCGCGTGGGATGCAGCTCCCACACCAGACGCTCCTCGTCGAGCTCCAGGGTGAACCGACGCGCCTCGGAATCGAACCGGACCCCCCGGAGCCGCCGGCCGCCAAGGCGGTCGTCGAGCTCCCGGGCGAGGTAGTGGACGAGCAACGAGTCGTAGAGGATGGGCTTGGGCACGTCGGGAAGGTGTCGGGAAGGAAGAGCCGCCGCAATCGAGGCGGACGTCGCACAAACGGCCGCGTACGCTCGCCGGAGGGGAAAGGGTGGAGGTGGAAGCGAGGGCAAGGCGGGCTTGCTGTAGTCTGTAGTCTGTGATCCGTAGTCCGTAATCCGTAGTCCGTAATCCGTAGTCCGTAATCCGTAGTCCGT
>CAZSQF010000555.1:0-1511 GCA_964608935.1 uncultured Actinomycetota bacterium
GCCGGCGAGCATCCCACGCTGCCCTACGACGCCGACACCGATGCCGCCGGTCGCGGACACGTGGCTGCAGGCGGCACCGACGGGGCCGCGAACGGGGTCGGGCCGTCGCCGGCCACGTCCGCCCGCGATGACCGGGACCCGTCCGCCCGCGATGACCAGGTGGATCTGGGCGGTCTGCTGGACGACGCGGATGCGGCCGCCGGCCGGTTGGGGCGGGTGGCACCCGACACGATCCATCCCGACGGGCTGGCTGAGGCGTTGGGGCGTCTGCGCAAGGTGCGCAACCGTCTGGAGGCGGTCGAGACCTCCTGGTTGGCGCAGGTGCGCAACCGCAAGGTGCACCGTGACGACGGGGCGTCGTCGGCGTCGAAGTGGGCGGCCCAGCAGCTGGGGGGTTCGCAGCGTGACGCGGCCGACCAGCTGCGCACCGCCGACCGGCTGGCCGACCTGCCGGAGACGGCCGGGGCGTTCGCCGCCGGGGACATCACCCGCGAGTCCGCCTCCGCGATCGGCCGGACGCTGGCCGACGGCCGCCTGCGGGAGATGGACGGCGCCGAGCAGCAGCTGCTCGACGCGGCCAGACAGGGCGGCGCCGATCAGGTGCGGCGCACCGCACGGCAGATGCGGGCGGCAGCCGACAACGAGGCGGCCGAGGTCGACGCCGCCCGCAAGCGGGCGGCCCGGTACGGCAACGTGCGTCTGCGCGGCGACGGGATGGTCAAGATCGACGCGCTGCTGGACGCCGACAACGGCGAACCGTTCTACACCGCCTACCAGGCGCTGTTCAACGCCTCGCTGAAAGGCGCGATGTCGGAGGAGGGCGCGACACCGGACGACGGTGGCATGCCGGGTGACGAGCGCACGGCACGCCAGCGTGGCGCGGACATGCTCGGGCAGATGGCACGCCGCCTGCTGGCCGCCGGACACGTGCCGGACACGGCCGGACGGGCCGCCACGGTCCTGGTCACGATCCCCGAAGCGAGCTTGCGTGGGCGGTTGGACGACGGCCCGGCACGGCTGCGGTTCACCGGGCAGATGCCGATCTCGACCGCCCGCCGTTACGCCTGCGACGCGGGGATCGTCCCGGTCGTGCTCAACGGCAACAGCGTCCCGGTCGACATCGGACGTAGCCGCCGTGAACCCACCGCCTCGCAGCGCCGCTGCCTGCAGGCCCGCGACAAAGGTCGCTGCCGGATGTGCGGCCGCAGCGACCGGCTGCTGATCGCCCACCACTGCAACCACTGGGGCCAGGGCGGACCCACCGACCTGCACAACCTCATCCTGGTCTGCTGGGACTGCCACCAGCTGCTGCACGAAGGCCGATGGGACGCCGCCTGGCAGCCCGACAACAGCGTGGTCTTCACCCACCCCGACGGTCGACGGTTCATCCGACCCCCACCCACCTGACCTGCGGGTCCACCCCCCCACACCCCCCAAACCGCCCACCGCCCCGCCGCGTCCCCCCCCCGGACCCCGGCCGGGTGCGGTCGTCCACGCACGCGCCCGCGCAG
>CAZSQF010000556.1:0-1504 GCA_964608935.1 uncultured Actinomycetota bacterium
AATCCCCAAGCGAGTGCCACGCCCATGTCCCGGTAGTAGGGCAGGGTCCAGTCGAGGTCCCGGTCGAGAGCCATCGCAGACCCCACCTGGATCGCCTCGTGTCCCGACGAGCCCACCACGAACGGCACCCGACCCTGGCGGTTCAGCGCCCACATCCGGTCGTCCATACGGCGAGCCAGCAGCATGAGTCGGTACATCTCGACGACCTGCTTGTCCTCCAGCCCGAGGACCTCGTGATCGAGGGTGATGCTCAAGTCGGAGTCTCCTTCCATCTAATGGGGGTCCCGGCGTTGGGCCAGAGCGCCGATCTCCTCGATGCGCCGCTCAGCCACGTGGAGGGCAGCCTCCTGGGGGGTGATGCCCTGCTGGTAGGCGGTCTCGAAGATGCGGAGGGTGGCGTCGTATATGGCGTCCACTCGGTGGAGCGCCCGGCTCTTCGAGTAGCCCTGCAGCTCGTCGTATATATTGATCAGGCCACCGGCGTTGACCACGAAGTCAGGGGCGTAGAGGATCCCCCGCTCTGCCAGCCGATCGCCGTCCTCTTCTGTGGCGAGCTGATTGTTGGCCGAGCCGACCACCGCGTCACACTCCAGTTGGGGGATCGTCTCCCGGTTCAGTACGGCACCCATGGCACAGGGAGCAAAGACGTCACAGGGGATGGAGTATGCATCCTCGGGCTCGACGGGCTTTACCCCGAAGGTGGCAACGACCCGGTCGAGAGCGTCCTGGTGGGCGTCCGTCACGATCACCTCGGCCCGCGCCTCGACCAGGAGGCGAACGAAGGCAGATCCCACCTTGCCCACCCCCTGTACGAGAACGCGCCTGCCGGCGAGATCGGCGTCGCCCCAGAGATGCCGGGCGGTGGCCCGTAGTGCCGCGTACAGGCCGCGGGCCGTTACGGGGGAAGGATCACCGGATCCTCCTTCCGCCACCGGGAGGCCCAGGGCCCACCTCGTCTCTCTCCGGACGAGGGTCAGGTCCTCGGCCGTGGTGCCCATGTCCTCAGCAGTGATATAGCGACCACCCAAAGAGTCCACCAGAGTGCCATAGGCGCGAAAGAGACGTTCGGACTTGTCGGCGCGGGGGTCGCCGATGATCACGGCCTTCCCGCCACCCAAATCGAGGCCGGCGGCGGCGGCCTTGTGGGTCATTCCCCGCGAGAGCCGGAGGACGTCGGTGAGAGTCTCCTCCTCGGACTGATAGGGATAGAAACGGGTCCCGCCGAGAGCGGGACCGAGAGCTGTGGAGTGGATGGCGATGATGGCCTTGAGGCCGGATACGGGATCGGAACCGAATACGACCTGTTCGTGGCCCCCCGAAAGTACCTGTTCGAAGACGCTCATCCTCGCTTCCTCTCGTGGCCGGCCGTTGTCACGCCACCTCCTGGCGCGGAGTGTACTCATAGTGGTCCGGGCCGGCCGGACCACTATGCACCGGTGTATGGAGGAGGCTAACGGCCGAATTGGCTCTACTCTGGCTGGGGATGATCGACACCGCCTTCCTG
>CAZSQF010000557.1:0-1503 GCA_964608935.1 uncultured Actinomycetota bacterium
GCCGTGACGGTGCCCGCCACCTCGCACGGCTGCTGGAGGAGGAGCTGCCGGGCGCCCCGTACGTGTACACCAACCGGCTCGTCGCCGGTCGGATCGCGTTCCTCGAGTGGACGGCAGAGGCCGAGCACACGCGCGTGCGAGACGGCGCCGACTCGTTCGTGATCGAGAACGGCTGGATCGTCGCCCAGACCATCCACTACACCGTCGAGGACCAGCCGGGCGTCTGACCCACGGGCCTCGCACCCGCACCGAGCGCAGGAGGGGCTGACGATGCCGAGCACGGCGATCGAGGTGCTGGTGTGGCTGGGCACGATCACGTTCGCCGCGACGGGCGCACTGGCCGCGCTGGGCAAGCGGTTCGACCTGGTCGGCGTCGTCGTGCTCGGTGCGGTCACGGCCATCGGGGGCGGGTCCGTTCGCGACCTCGTGGTAGGTGAGGTACCGCCTCCCGCCCTGCGCGACGAGCCCCTGCTGTGGGCGATCGTGGCGACCTCGGTCCTCGTGTTCGCCCTCCATCGTCACCTCACACAGCGCAGGGTCCTGTACGCCTTGGACACGGTCTCGCTCGCGCTGTTCGCCGCGTTGGGTGCCGAGCGCGGCCTCGAGGCCGGGCTCGGGTTCTGGGGCGTGGTGTTCACCGGCGCCGTCAGCGGTGTCGGCGGCGGGATGATCCGCGACCTCCTGACCGGCGAGGTGCCGCATGTGCTGTACCGGGCGGGCGACCTGTACGCGTCGGCCGCGGCCGTCGGCGCAGGCGCCGTCTACCTGCTGTGGCCGCTCGGGCAGCTCCCGGCCCTGGCGATCGGCGGGATCCTCACCGCCGTCATCCGCCTGACGAGCCGGCTGCTGGGGCTGTCGGTCCCAGCCCCCAGGGACCCCACCTGAGCTGCCACCCAGCGGAGCCTCAGGTGCTGATCCGCCGCTCCAGGGCGTCGACGGCCACCGCCTGCCACCCCTGCAGCCTCACGGTCGCGTCGTAGGGGGCGTTGTCGACCATCCACCGCCACCAACCATCGCCCAGGGTCGCCCGAACGATCGAGTCTGCCGCCATCGCGTGGGCGAACTCCACGAGGACGACCCCACCCGGATCCGCAGCCTGCCGGCGTCGCCACCCGAGGAACTGGGCTGCCCGCTGCAGCGGTGACGTCCGGCGAGGGGCGATCGCCTCCGCGGCCCGCTCCCGGAGCGGGGGCCCCAGCGAAAGCGCACGGTCGAAGCCACTGCCGTCGAGACGTGCCGTTCTCGGCAGGTCGAGGAGGACGGAGGTCACCCTCGGACTCGTGTACGCACCACTCATCGACCGCAGGAACGGCATTGGGCGGTGGCGCAGCATCCACCCGCGGGCCCTGCCGAGCGCGTAGAGGACGTCGAGGAGCTCGGCACCGGATCGTCCCGTGGCCTCCGACAGGGAGCCCAGGACCTCCTGCATACGATGCAGCAGGTGGCGACGAGCAGCCGGCGGAAGGGTGTTCGCCACCCGCTCGGTGACGTACGCCGCGGGGT